>NZ_CP012836.1:3815000-3880000 GCF_001593605.1 Algoriphagus sanaruensis
TCTTCAGCCTTTTCATCGGGTTCTATTCCCGCTCCATCTATCACCACTCTTCCATTACTTGTAGTAAAGGATTTACGCAAAGAATCAGGCACTGTAGTCAAAGCCCCATTTTCCCGACTTTTAGCATAGTCAATAGCCTGAATGCATCTTCCGCTAGGAATGTAATATTTAGCAGTCGTAATCTTTGCTTGAGCATTATATGTCAGGGGAATGGTTGTCTGAACCAGCCCCTTTCCAAAGGATTTTTGACCTACCAATACCGCACGGTCATAATCTTGCAATGCACCTGCAACGATTTCGGAGGCCGAGGCGCTACGTTCATTAATTAGTATAACAAGGGGAATATCTTTATCCAAAGGAGATTTGGTCGTTTTGTAGGTGTAATTGACGTTTTGGATTTTCCCTATCGTTTTAACTACTTCTTTTCCCTTAGGAATAAAAAGATTAACTATTTCCACAGCCTCATTTACGAGTCCCCCTGGATTATCTCTTAGGTCAAGAATCAAACCTCCAACTCCTTGACTTTTTAAATCAACGATCGCATTTCTGACTTCTGCAGCTGCATTCGTCGTGAAATCTGCAAGCTTGATATAACCTGTCTTATCGTCTAGCTTGCCATAGAAGGGAACATTTTTCAAGGAGATTTTTTTTCGAATCAACTCAAAAGAGAGTGTATCCTTATCTCGAACCACAGTTACCTCGACAGGAGTATTTGCTGGGCCTTTTAACAAATCCGAAACGGCAGAAGTAGCACTTTTGGAAACGTCTACAGAATCTACTTTAATGATATAATCTGCAATTTTTAACCCTGCATTTTGAGCAGGAAAACCAGTGTAAGGCATTAAGACCATATTCCCCCCGCCTCGATTTCCGATTAATGCTCCGACTCCGGCATATTCACCGGTAGTCAAAGTTCTAAAGTCTTCAGAGTCTTCCTCAGGAATATATTCAGTATAGGGATCCAACTCCTCCAACATCGCCTCAATTCCTACTTGAACTAGTTTATCTGGATCAATTTCATCTACATAATACGAATCAAGCTCTCGAATGAGGGTCGCAAAAATATCAATGTTCTTAGCTATGGAAAACAGCTTATCATTCTTGATTTGAAAAGCCACAAATCCGACAAGCAGAAACAGTATCCCAATTGGAAGAAAAAGCTTTTTAGTGAATTTATTCATTGGAAGAAGAATGTGCGATAGGTTCAAGCGAGAGTTTTTCAAGTATTTGGATAAGCCTAGGCTCCATTTCAGAAAATGACATTTCAGGCTTACCAACAAAGATAAAACCCAAAATAAATCCATCGGCCTTAAGTAAATGTTTATTCAATCGATAGGACTCCTTAATCCTTCGCTTAATATAATTTCTACCCGAGGCCTTTTTAATCTTTTTCTTCGAAACGGAAATCAAAACTTGATTGGCCTGCCCGATCATGTCAATTTTTCTTAAATAAATGACCTTGAAAGGGTATAAAAAAAAAGAGGAACCTTCGTTAAAAAGTTCCTTGATAAGTTTATCAGCGTGAAGACGCTCAGATTTGGGAAGTCGGAGATTCATCGGCAGAACTGGATTCGTACGTGAACATACGAATTTCAGTGCTAAGAATTACTTCTTCAAAGTCTTTTCGTCAGACACAGTTAACTTATGTCTGCCTTTAGCTCTTCTGGCTCTCAATACTCTCCTACCATTTGCGGTAGCCATTCTTTCTCTAAAGCCGTGCTTGTTTTTTCTTTTTCTGCGAGAAGGCTGAAACGTTCTTTTCATGATCGAATATCTTTATCTGATTGCTTTCGGAAACCACTTAGTGAGGATTGACCCCCAAAAAGGATTGCAAAGATATGCACCATTTTCTTAAATACAAATCCCGTTTCTACATTTGTTTTGACAATCAAGCATAAAACCACCATGCTATTTTCTATTTCCAGTCATACTCCCACTTCACAATTCATCCAAATATCCCTTGAATTGGACCGAATAGGAGGAGAAGAAACAATATTACAGCTTCCAGCTTGGAGAGCTGGCAGATACCAATTGGCCGATTACGCACAAAATATTCGAAATTTTTCCGTGGTTGATTCGGACGGAAACCTTATTGGCTTTGAGAAAAAATCAAAAAACCAATGGAAAATTAAGCCTGCAAACTCCCTCAAAATCTCCTACGAATACTGGGCTGGAAAAATGGACGCCGGAAGTGCTTGGGTCGACGATCAGCAAGTTTACCTCAACTTGGTCAATTGTTGTTTTGAAGTCTTAGGCAGAGAAGAGGAGGAAATAAACCTAAAACTATTGCTGAATGATTATCCAGAGCAGGTATCCACATTATTTCCTATCTCTAAATCTGTATGGAAGGCCTCTAATTTCCAAATGTTGGCCGACTCCACTTTACTTGCAGCTAAAGCAATCACGCATTGGTCATATGTAATCCAAGAAGCCCAATTCCATATTTGGATTCATGGAGAAATTTATTTTGATCCATCCAATTTTCTAAGCCATTTCCAATCCTTCACCGCACAATTAATCCAGGATTTTGGAGAATTTCCTGAAAAGGAATATCACTTCATTTTCCAGCTTTTACCATATACTCACTATCATGGAGTTGAGCATCGCCGAGGAACTGTCATTACCTATGGCCCCTCCAAAAACTTAATTGACCCAGCAGAAATGGAGGAATTACTGGGGGTAAGTTGCCATGAATTGTACCATGCATGGAATGTCTGCCGAATTCGCCCTCAGGAGCTTCTTCCTTATGATTTTTCCAAAGAAACCTACACAAACGCTGGGTTGATTCTCGAGGGAGTGACTACCTACATGGGTGATTTGTACTTATTAAAATCTGGAGTATATGACTTCAATACCTACGCAAAACATCTTGAAAAAATCATAGCTCGGGAATCAACTCATCAGGGATGGAAAAATTATACTATTGCAGAATCCTCCTTCGATTTGTGGCTTGATGGTTATCAAACGGGGATCCCAGATCGGAAAGTCAATATTTATTCCCGAGGTGCTTTGCTATCTTTTTGTTTGGACATCCTCCTGATCAAACAAAACAGCAGTTTAAGCAAAATCATGACTAAGATGTGGAATACCTTCGGCAAACCCATGAAAGGCTACCGCATGATTGAATTTGAACAGTTGATTCAAGAAGAACTGTCCGTAACGGAAGAAATTGATGAATTTTTCAGAGAATTCGTTCACGGGAAAAAAGATTTATTCCCGTTCCTAAAAACATGTTTTGAAGTTGTTGGAGGAAGACTTGAAGAGCAACCGGATAATGATCATCTACTTACCCATTATGGGGTACGCATAGCTGATCACAATGAAATAATTCAAATCCATCCGGATAGTCCTGCTTATTCCCTCCTTATGCGAGGAGACCAAATTATGGATCAAAAAAATCTGGGAGAGGAATTGAATTTGAAAATTTCAAGAAAAGGAAGATCCATTGATCTCCTAATCCAAAAAGGGATTAAGAGTTATTACCCCTCCTTTTCCCTTCAATTTGTCCAAGAAACCCCAGAACAAATTCGATGGAGAACATAAAAAAAGCCTCTTTCGAGGCTTTTTTTATTGAAAATCAGCATCGCTGAGTTCTTGATTAAATTTTATCGAGGTGATTTTAGTCTCAAGCGCCTCTGGAAGCATAGGGTTTTTGATCTTTAAAGACATTGGCACCAATACTCCTTCTACTTCTTGATAATCACTGTAAGAAATATCCCCAGTAGCGGACGAACTTGTTCTGACTTTTAGTCCAGAGCTTGCAGAATAAAACTCATGCGTCACCATACCATTTGGAGCAGTGATTTCAAGTTTATGAGTATTTTCTCCTTCAATTTCCTCCTCACCAACATAAGTCACCGCAAATCCCAACGCCTCATAATTCTGCTCTGGAAACATGTAGGTTTGTGTTTTCAAAATAGCAACCATTTCCTCAGGAAGTTCCTGAACCTGACCCATCGCCATTACCTGCGCTTTTCCATTTAACAAAATTGTCTTTTGCATTTCATTTCCTCCCACGGAAGTGGATTGAAGCATTCGCGTAAATTCAGCATCAGAAATGGTCTTGATTTGGATAACCTGTCCCATAAATGCCGCTTCAGCAGTCATGACCGAATTCCTGATTTGAGCAATTTTTTCTGTCCCCCCAATGGCCTTGACATAGGCGTTAATAATGGTGGCTGGATCATTTGGAACCACCTCACCTTGTGCCGTCACTAGGCTAGTATGTTCATTGGCAACTGCTGCGCCTTGGAATAGTACACAAAGGAACGCCGCAGCTAAAATTGACTTAAGTTTCATAGTTGATAATTGGTTATTTGAAAAAAGAGAGGGGTTCTCCCTCTCTTTCGTGATTAATTGATATCCTCGTTGGTAACAGGGACATTGATTTCCATGGAAGTCACTTTTGCTTCTAAAGGCACAGGAATCATTGGAGATTTGATCGTCCAAGTCATGGGTAACAATACCCCTTCTTTTTCCTGATAATCTGAATAATAGGTATCACCAGAAGCTGGATTTTCATATTTGATTTTCAAACCTGAATCCTGAGCGTAATAATTGGTCAGTTTTGCTCCGGATGGACTTGAAATAATCACCTTGTAGGCAGGAGTTCCATCTACATCTTTTAATCCTTCCAAAGTCAAAGAGTACCCCATGGATTGATATACTTCCTCAGGGAAAAGGAAGGAATTTAGAATAGCTTCATCTAGCTGAGCTTCATTCATCTCGGTAGCTTGACCTTGAATAGTCATGCTGCCTTTTTCTTCTTCAAGAGTTGTTTTCACCAATACCATACCTCCCATGGATTGCTTTTGACCATAGCGCTTGTTTTCAAGATCATAAACAAAACCCAGATTCAAGGTTCTACCCATAACAGCCGCGTCCATTGAAATCTTCGCAGTTTTGATCTGAGATACTTTTTCTTTTCCCCCGATTGCGTTCAGGTAATTTTCAATCACTTTCTCCGCTGTCATGTCTGCATCAGCTTCCAGCTTTTTGGCAGGCACACCCATATTATCGTATTCGATTACCTCACCAAACTGAGCAAGCTTTTCCTTGATTTCAGATCCATTACCAACGGTCGTGATAATAAATTTATCAGGCTCGATCAAACGCTTAGCAGTCGCATTAATATCTTCAACTGTAAGCGCGTTGAGCTTTTGGAGATAAGTAGCATAATAGTCTTTTGGCAACTTATATCGATCGATGTTCAATGCGAAATTAGCCACTGTAGCAGGCTGTTCAAGAGATCGGCCAAAGCTACCCGCCAATTCAGCTTTAGCTTTAGCTAACTCTTCTTCCGTAACGCCATTATCTACTAAATTCTTGATCTCATAGATAAACTCATAAACCGCTGAGTCAGTCACTTCGGTTCGAACCGATGCAGAAGCTGAAATTGATGCTACTAATTTATCGGCACCTATAGAAGAATAGGCTCCGTAAGTATATCCTTTGTCTTCTCTAAGATTCATAAATAATCTTGAGGCTGACCCTCCACCAAGAATTTGGTTTAATAATCTACTTGAGATGTAGTCTGCGTCACCGATCTTCATTTGAACCGGTTGAGTCAAGTTGATGACAGATTGGACAGAAGAGCTTCTGTCTACCAATGCAACTGCACGCTTGGAGGCTCTTTCTGGCATTGGATAAGTGAATCGAGGCACTTCCCCTTTTTGCCATTTACCAAAATACTGATTCACCACTTTTTCTGCTTCCTCTTTGCTCATATCACCTACAATCGCCAAGTAAGCGATATTCGGCTTGAAATACGTTTGATAGTATTTCTTCACATCATCAACGGTAATATTATTAATAGTGGCTTCAGACTGGGATTCTCCGTATGGATGCTTTGGACCATACAATACTGCTCTGGATAGGCGATCAGAAATCGCATTTGGATTGTCCTTGCTTTGAGCCAAACCTGTCAACGCTTGCTTCTTGAGCTTATCCAATTCGTCTTGTGGAAAAATAGGGTTGTAAAGCACGTCTGCCATCAATTCCAAAATTTTTCCCTGATGTTTTTTCAGAGATGAGGCAAACATAGAAGTTGATGAGGCGCTTAGGCTTGCTCCGATAAAATCAATTTCTTGATCCAATTGGTCTTTTGTACGATTGGCTGTTCCGCCCATCATCATTTCACCAACAAATCCCGATGTACCTGCCTTATCTCCTTCCAAAATTGGATCTCTTTCCAGTACCAAAGTGAAGGAAACTCTAGGTAGCTTGGTATTATTCACGACAAAGACCTTCAGGCCGTTGGCCAAGGTAAAGGTCTCAGCATCCTTAATTTTTATTTCAGGAGCAGGTCCTGATACCGGCAATTTGCTTCGGTCCACCTGAGCCATTAGCCCAAAAGTGACAAAAAGCAGAAGAACAAAAGATATGGATAGCTTTTTCATTAGTTCGTAGTTCATGGATCAAACAATTATTCAGTCGCAGGCTGAGCTGATTTTGGTAAATAATACAAGACCACTCGACCTTCTAGGTTCATGTATTCTTTAGCGACGCGTTGGATATCAGCTTTAGTTACTTGAGCAAACTTATCCATTACTTGATTGATGTATTGCGTGTCCCCGTAGATCACGTGGGCTTCGGCAAGATTATTCGCGATGCCCTCCACTGTGGAATTGCTGCTTACCAAATCATTTTCGATTTGATTTTTAAGCTTCGCAAAGTCTTCATCTGTAATTCCATTTTCTTGGACTTGCTTCAAAAGTTTATCGATTTCTGTTTCCAAATCTTTTGCCTCTACTCCCATATTGGCAATCCCATACATGATAAACAAACCTCCATCTTCAAGCTCCAAAGGAATTGCGGCAACTGCCAATGCTTTCTGTTGTTTGTCGACCAATTCTTTGGTCATAAGGGAAGAATTTCCTCCAGTCAGGTAGGTAGAGAGCATGGAGAGCGCGTAGCTATCTGGATGATTTCGACGAGGAAGGTTGTAGGCTTGGATGACAGCCGGAATCTGAATATTATCGTAGACGATGTCTCGGATTTCAGCTGTTTTTTTAGGCTCGATCACATTTGGACGATAGATCTCTTTGCTTCCTTTTGGAATTTCAGCAAAATACTTTCTGACCAAATTCTCTGTCTGTGTATAATCGATATCGCCGGCAATAGTTAGCGTAGCGTTGTTTGGCACATAGAAGTCCTTGTAGAACTGCTGAAACTCCTCAATAGTTGCCGCATTCAAGTGATCCAAAGATCCAATTGGGGCCCACTGGTAAGGATGTGCCGAATAGGCTCTCACCAAAGTCTCCGTCAAAATGGAACCGTAAGGCTGGTTGTCAACGCGTTGACGCTTCTCTTCTTTGACAACTTCACGTTGGGTCTCTACTCCTGTGATATCTACTTTAGAATGAAGCATTCGCTCACTTTCCATGTAAAGGGCGAGCTCAAGCTCATTAGATGGCAGCAATTCGTAGTAATAAGTAATATCATTGGAAGTGTAGGCATTGAGCGTGCCTCCACGACTTTGAATAATATTCATGTATTGACCTCGGTCAATATTTTCTGAGCCTTCGAACATTAAGTGCTCAAAAAAGTGTGCAAAGCCTGTTCTTTCAGGATTTTCATTCTTCGATCCTACATGATAGAGTACAGAAGTCACCACGATCGGCGTAGTATTATCTTGATGCATGATGACATGCAGTCCATTATCCAGGGTAAATTCCCTGAATTCAATCTTGTTTTGGGCTAAGGCTGGGAAAGCGATCCATCCCAGAATTAGACCCAAGAGGGTAGTTTTTTTCATAGTAAAAAGAATAGATAAGGTTTCTAGTTGGAATATTACTGAATTAATCGATTTTTTGTTTTAATCACCGAGAAAGACTTTTGGTGATGAGTGGACAATTTTCAAGTCTTTTTGGAAAAAAATCCTGCTCAATTCCATCTATGCAGAAAATTGCGGACAAACGAAGAGGTTGCTCTTTGGGAACAACCTCTCGAAAATTCAAGGATTCAATCTTGCCAATACTTCCTTGGCTTCATGCCATTTTAGTCGCGGTCCAAACTGACTGACAATTTTGGAACTCGCCATCGATGCTAGTTTCCCACTGGATGCATAGGAATGTCCATTGGTAATCCCGTATAGGAAAGCCCCGGCAAACATATCTCCTGCACCGTTACTATCTATGGCAGTGGTTGGATACGGCTCGATATCAATAAAGGTATCTCCATCAAAAATCATTGCTCCATTTTTTCCCATGGTAATCACGAAATGTTTGGCAGCCTTTTTCATTTCCTCTCTGGCTTCCAATAAGGTGTCTTTTCCGGTATAAAGCATCGCCTCCTCTTCATTCGCAAACAGCAAATCCACACTTGGGCCAATCACATCGTCAAAATTGGCTTTGAAATATTTTACCATAGCGGGATCTGAAAAGGTCAAGGCCACTTTGGTCCCTGCTTCTTCTGCTACTTTTTTAGCATGGAGCATGGCCTCTTTCCCATTTGGGGAAGTAACCAAATACCCTTCAATAAATAGGTATTTGGAATCCTTGATGGCGGATTCATGGACATCTTTCACTGAAAAATTCTGGGTAATCCCCAAAAAGGTGTTCATGGTTCGTTCAGAATCTTCGGTCACCATTACGAGACATTTACCAGTGACTCCATTTTCCAATCGCTCGGGTACTAAGGCAATATCCACTCCTGAATCAATCAAATCCTTCAAGTAAAAGTGTCCCAATTCGTCGTTGGCCACACGGAAACAGTAAAAAGATTTACCTCCAAACTGACTGACTGCTACGATCGAGTTTGCGGCGGATCCTCCAGCCTGTTTTTTCGCTTCTTCTGTATTGATAACCTGCATCAGTGAGTTTTGACGATCCTCATCTACGAGGGTCATGAGTCCTTTTTCTACACCGTTATCTGCAAAAAACTGATCGGTTACTTGAAACTCCATATCTACTAGAGCATTTCCGATACCGGTTACGTCGTATTTTTTCATTATTGGATAGTTGGAAAGTTGTAATGTTTTAAGGTTGTAATGTGGTAAAGTAATAAGGTTGCAAAGTTGAGTCGAAAGGATACTTACTTTTTCGTCGGATATTCAATGTTCGATATTCGAGTTAATGGAGAAAGTCCTCAATTGAGAATATCAAGATAGAAGTTTAAAGAGCGCCGTAAATCGCACCTCGTAACTCATAAGTGGTTATTCGTCAATCAAAGATAGGGTGTCTTTCGAATGGTTTTTCCCGATCGAATAAGTATCGATAAGTATGATGTGTTTTATAGATTTCTGCCAGAAGCTGTTCACAAACCCGCATCATCTTGGGGTTAAAATCACCAATCCAGTTCATTTCGATCGTCTTGTATTGAAAATCAGGCTTACCGCTCATTTTATCATATTCTACGACCATCGCACTTTCCACCCCTTTGCCTTGATGTTCGGGCACCACGCCAAACACCAAACCCAACATTTTATTTGGAGGTGAAAAGGTTTTGTACCATAAAAACTTAAGCTTACCCAGAAGATCCATTTTCCCATTTACATGTTTGAAAATCTGGTTGATCTCAGGAATCTGAATAAAAAAGGAAACCGGCTCACCTTTGTAAAACCCAAAATAAATCAGTTTGGGATCAATGATCGGTTTCATTTTACCAAACATGAGTTGGGCCTCTTTAAAGGATACTGATTTTCCCAAGTGCCTTGCCCAAGCTTTGTTGTACACGGTCATGAAATATTCCGGCGCTTTCTCCTGAAGCTCCTTTCCTTTGATGTATCGGAAGGAATAATCCGGATTATCTGAAATAACCTTTGCACGCTGAATCATCTTTTCATCAAAGCCTACATTTTGCACCTTTCTGGCATAAGTGAATTGCTTGAAGTAAAGCTGAAAACCATAGGCTTCAAAAAACTTCTGATAGTACCCAAAATTCCAAGGCATGTTGTAATTCGGCTCCGAAAACCCATCCACCAACAATCCCCACCATTTGTCCCGCTCCCCAAAATTGATTGGGCCGTCCATGGCTTCCATTCCTTCACTTTTCAGCCAGTCCTTCGCTATATCAAAAAGCTTGAATGCAGCTTCCTGATTATCGATACATTCGAAAAATCCCACACCTCCTGTAGGTTGCTTTTCCTTCATTTTAGGATTGATAAAGGCAGCAATTCGACCAATGGTCTGTCCTTTGTCATCCTGAAGTAGCCAACGCTTGGCTTTGGCCCCATTTCTATAAAGCTTATTGGTTTCAGGATGAAAGAGGCCTTCGATATCTGCATCAAGTGGTCGAATCCAATTTTTTTCGTTTTTATATAGCCTCACGGCCATTTCGATAAACTCTTTCTGATGGGCAGGAGTGGTGACTTCTATCAGCTTCATTCGGGGAATTTTAGATCGGCTAAATTAGGGGATCGGGGGGAAAGGGCAAAAAGTGAGCATTAACCTTCCTTTCTCTCTTGCCTTAGGTCTAAACAAAAAAAATGCTGCCTCCGAAGAAGCAGCAAACTAAATTCCCAACTTTCTCAATACATATTTTCCAGCTTTTGCAAATTTCGGATTTGAAATCGTTCCAAAAACCGCATATCGTTAGAACTTGTAGGTTCGGCAGCCAAATTTCTACCAAAATCTCTTCGTGCCATGTTGTGCTTTTGAATAGGATCTGTTTCACGAGCATCTACTGAAGTATTTTGGTCAAATGTCTCTTCACTGAGCAACTCCCCATTCAAACCAAAATATCTCCAAGTGCCCGATTTTGTCCCGTCACTATAGGAACCAGAGCTGGCTACTACGGCACTTTTTGGGTAATAGGTCAACCAAACACCAGTTCGTACTCCTTTGGTATAGCGGCCCTTTTCGAGTAAATTTCCTTCCAGGTCATAGACGAGCCGTTTTCCCGTTCCTTTGACCAATTTTCCAGCGTCTAAAAGCCTGCCATCAGCGGTTTTAAAGTTACTAATTCCTATCAATCGATCTTGGGAGTAACTTTCTTCTTGATAACTCATTCCTTGGGAATCAACTATTTGCCACATTCCCTCTTTATTCCCCTCCTTGTATTCGCCCAACCGATAAAATCCTTGCACCTCTCGAACTTGTTCTTTCCAGATTCCTACTCGAATGCCTGCCAGGTACTCTCCTTTACTAATCAGAGTTCCCAGATTATCAAAATTTTCCCAGTTTCCTGTTAGCTCGCCTTTAGCAAAAGAACTGATTATTTCAGGCTGACCATCTTCGTAGAATTGTTCATAGGTCCCATTTTCCTGATCATTGGAAAATTCAACCGATTTTTGAAGTTGTCCATTCGGAAAAAAAGTCTGATAGGTCCCTTCTAGTTTGCCTTCTTCAAATGGGATAATTTCGGCTAGGCTTCCATTTGGAAAGAATTTTTTGACGAGTCCCTGTAGCAGATTTTTGGAGTAATAGTACTCTGATTTTTTAGAGCCGTTCCGGTAGTAAGAATACCAATCACCTTCTTTTAAATCATCTATATATTTCCCTGAGAGCAATACTTCTCCGCTTTCGCTAAATTCAAAATACTCTCCTGTAAGCCTACCTTTTGAAAAATTCACCAATTTTTTTATCTGACCATTCTGGTAATACTCTTCCATCAATCCGTCAGGCATATTGTCTTTGAAGGTAATTTGAAAAATAGGCATCGATAAATCAAATAGCTCCTCAACCGTCTCTTCTACCACAGCTTCTACACTAGTCTTTGGATCATTAAGTTCATCTACACGCTTGTATATCTTCCATATTCCTGACTTCTCTCCTTCTTTAAAAGGTCCAACCCCAACCAAATTGGTATTGCCGAAATAGAAGTAATCCTTCGAATCATTTTCAGGCATAGACTGATTAAGAATAAGCCCGAGAAGGGTAATCAATAACGTTTTCATAACCGTTGATTTTTAGAGTTTCATAAGAAAACCTTGTGCTTTCTCATCCTCCTAACGACCTGATCTTCTAATAGTTTAGATATAATTTTCTTATGAAAATAGAAAGGAATGGTTATGATCTATTTTTGTTGTCCTGTTTCTTCAGAAGCAGAACACAGCAAATATATTTTTTAGTACTTCTTTCCGCTTTCGGAAAAGAAGCGGAAATAAAGAAAACCAAAAAAGAGGCCATCCATCGGATGACCTCCTTCTTAAAGTATCACTTCTTTACTATTGAATGATCACGCGGACAGTTTTGACTTTTCTGTCTTGAATTACCTGAACATAGTAAACCCCTTTTGCGACGTAACTCAAATCAACTTCCCCGAGTTTTTTACCATTTTCCACCTGACCCAGTTCATCCCGGATCATCCTGCCCAGCCAGTCCATTATCCTCATCCTCGCCTCTCCGTCGGCAAAGCCCGGGAGGGCTAACCTGAAAATTCCATCGGAAGGATTCGGATAAGCAATCACATCGTAGACATCCTCAGCACTGTATTTTCTTGGGGTATCCTGATTTTCGGAGGTTTGAACTTCTGAAGTTTGATCCTCCTCTGACTGATTTTCTATAATTCGGAAGGCTGTAAGAGCAGTGCTTAAACTGACAGTATAACACGACAAACTTGATGCTCCCGAGACTTTGATATAATATGATCTTCGAGATAAAAGATTGTAAGCGGCAGGCGATCCTGGAATTGAACCTGCATTTGGAAGAACAAGCAATCCTGCCTGATCGTATAATTCTGCAATTTGACCATCCTGCTTCGCAAAATTCAGGTAATGAGTTCGGGTATTCTTTCGACCTTTTGGATTTACATACCTAAACCAATCTATATCTCCCTGACTTCCCAATCTTGCCTGATAGGGTAATTCCAACGAAATTGCACTGGCTGTTCCAAGGGTATTATTGTCCTCATACGGATCGCTACCATTGTCTGTGATTTGTACAGCAGAAGGAGACGTCACACATTCATTAGCGTCTTTAACCTGAAGGCTATAAGTCCCTTGTGACAGATTACTAAACGAATTGGCGGATTGCCAAGTAGTTCCTCCATCTATGCTATAAGAATAAGGACTCCTTCCGCCTGTTGCGGTTATCCTTATACTTCCATTGGAGGTGCAACTAGTGACATCAGATTTTTCTGTTTGGAAGGTTATTTCAGATGATGCCGCTATGGTGACTGTTTTCACTTGACTACACTGGTTTTCATCCGTTACCGTAATGATATAAGTTCCTGCTTCCAGATTGGTAAATGCTCCATTTGTCAAGGAAGCTCCCGTATTGATAGAGAAGCTGTAAGCCCCAGTTCCTCCTGTTGCTGATGGGGTTATACTTCCCTTTTGTTCAGGATTACAGTAATTGAGATCCGTTTGAGTCGTGTTTAGTGTTAACAACGGCGGGTTTGTTATAGTGAAACTCAACGTTTTTCGAGCACGAACAGCATCCGTAATTTTTACAGAATACGTGCCCGCACTGAGATTTGAGATATCCTCACTCGTCCGCCTATTGCTCCATTTGAAACTATACGGTGGCGTACCGCCAAATACGGTAAGATTGATTGAACCATCAGCTTGATCAAAACACGAAATGTCAGTCACCGTTCCTACAGCATCTAGCTGAGAGGAAATATTCTTAACACTAAATATAGTTTCTTGACTTCCATAATCAGAAAATCCCTCAAGGTTAACTAGCGTATCTCCGATCACTTGGTCTGGGACCACTTCCCATGCTGTCTGATTTTTTTTGACTAAGGCCTTGTTTTCAAAAATCTCAGGTTCTATCGATTTATGCCAAAAGAACGACAAGTCGCTTATTGCTTGACCTCCAGAAGTAGTAGCTTTAATCATCCAGCTAAAGGGTAAGGCATCCGCCTCATTTAGCTCCTCCATACTAATTCCGTAGCTAGCTGCGACGTCTTTATTATGAATACTTAAGACAGTTTTACTGTCTATGCCAACGGGGATTTCCACCAAACCATCACGCTTCATCTCTCTTGTCCGAAGTTTCACACCCGAACCTTGGAGCTGAATAAATGTCGAGTTTTTCAATATGATGGCTTCCGGACCGATCAATTCGCTAGTACCCTTGAGCTGTACCGCTCCAGTAACAAACGAAAAACCTCCAACTTGAATCCCAAGTACGGCATCTTCGGCAAGGGTAAGCTTTTGACTCCAGCCTCCCAGACTGAAACCAGTCTGCAAAACCAAGACTAAAATTATTTTATAAAGGTGTTTCATAATTCTGTGCCTGGATTGTTTTAATGTTTGCCGTCATTTACCATGTTTTAAAAAATATATTCTTTACTAAAAAGCCCGAACTGCACGCACCCTGTAAAGGGTTTTCTTAGCGAAGGTGCCGTTCTGGCCGCCAAAGAGGAAATCATGCCTCCACGCAAAGGGGTTACCGTTCTCCGTAGAACTCCAATAGTAGTCACCAGCAAAACCACCAAGACTCGTAGAACATGTATAATTCGGATCTGATCCTCCTGGTGGAGCTGCAGAACACATATTACGATGTAGATTTTTGTACATCAGATATAACTCATCTTTACTAGGTAAAAACCAGTCATCATAGGTTACCCCCCCTACGGTAACAGAATACCCATCGCAAAGAGATGCTGCATAACTTCCTGCGCCTTGTATTGCAATAATGGTATTAGTATTCGATTGACCTGTGCCAATTGCAGTGCCTGTTGCACCTGTTGTTGTATAATAACTTCCATTATAAGATTGCCATGGTATTCCACTGCTCTGATCGTTCGTGGCTGCAATTAAGCCTCCGCCTAATCCATCTAAATAAAAAATAATCCCCCCTTGATAGCTATCGCCTATTTGAAGAGCTCGAGTTGTAAAACTAAGCTCATTACCATAGGCAGTTCCTACACTATTGGTTGCATAAGCTCGTACATAGTAAGTGGTACTTTCTGTTAATCCTGAAAGGTTACTAATAAAAGTACCGGTACCGTTTCCGTTATTGGTAATATTGTCATCAGTCGTTGGGTTAGGATTGATGCTATAACATACTCCTCTTGTTGTTATATTCGCTCCGCCATCGTCAGTTATGTTTCCTCCTGAAGTTGCACTTGAATTTGTTAAGCTGCTCATAGCAGAAGTAGTTAAAGTTGGCAATTGAACTTGAGTTGTAAAACTAAGCTCATTACCATAGGCAGTTCCTGCACTGTTGGTTGCATAAGCTCGTACATAGTAAGTGGTACCCGCTGTTAATCCTGAAAGGTTACTAACAAAAGTACCGGTACCGTTTCCGTTATTGGTAATATTGTCATCAGTCGTTGGGTTAGGATTGATGCTATAACATACTCCTCTTGTTGTTATATTCGCTCCGCCATCGTCAGTTATGTTTCCTCCTGAAGTTGCACTTGAATTTGTTAAGCTGCTCATAGCAGAAGTAGTTAAAGTTGGCAATTCAACCGGGGCATTAGCAGCACTAATTCCAGGTATAATTACCCAGTTTCCGTTGCTTAAAGACAAAGTGTCTCCTGTTGCAGAAACTGATAAATTTTGTAGTTCATTTGTAGAATCTGCATCCGCATCGTTTACATTATCAGTAGCATTAACTACATAAGGATCACTTACTATTCCAGATCCAGTTATGGAAACATTAGTGCCAGCAGTCGTAACACCACCTTGTCCGTCAGCTCCTGCTAGACCTGTCGGGCCTGTTAATCCGATTGATCCTTGTGGACCGGTCAATGAACTGATGAAATCTGTTTCAGTTCCTGTATTTCCTAAACTGAGCCATACCTGATATGCACTCAATCCGTTTTCGCCTTGTAACCCATTAATAAGCGTTGGATCTGTCCACTTGGCCAATCCATTCACATCAGAAGCAAGAACTTTACCCACACCTTGGTTTCCATCTACTATTTTAACACTTCCTGCTACTTCTAGCTTAGCTGAAGGTGTACCAGTACCAAAACCAATATTCCCATTTTTAAGCACCACCATGGCATCACTTTCTTCAGCTTCATCATAATTTCCATTCCCTATCACAAACAAACGGTCTGATGGGTTCCAAAAATATTGGTTTGCAGTACCTGGAGTGGTATTAGCCGAGCCTATAACTATTTCCCCATACGAGCGGGCAATAGTACCATATCCGATAGAAACCGAATTAATCCCCGAGGCGTATGAGTCTTGTCCAATTGCAGTGGAGCTTCCACCTGATGCGATTGTGTTGAGGCCCATTGCTGTAGAATACTGGCCCACATTGGAATCATCCCATTGGTTTCCATTAGTGTATCCTGCTCTAAAAGCCCCTTTACTTTTATCGAAAAACATTCGGCCATCATCATCTGCTCCTACTATATTGGCTAAAGAAGTGCTACCAAAGACAAAGTCGTCAGTAGCAATGGAACCGCTACTATTCGAGGTAACGTTTGATAAAGTGGAAAAGCCAGGTACAGGAATTGAGTTTATTCGGGCTGTGTTGTTTGTAATTGCATTGGCTTGCGCTGAAGTAATGCCAACTTTTGCGGTGTTGGCTACCACATCAGCATTTGCTGATACTAATGCATCTGTAAAGTACTTATTATCACCTTCAGGAACATCGGTAGTTGTCAATGTTATTTCACCGTTTACTTGAATAACACCATTCACAGATGTTGTTAAGCCAGTAGCTCCTGTTTCACCTTTTTCACCCTGAATTCCTTGGTCTCCTTTGTCTCCTTTTGGGCCAATTTCTCCCTGAATACCTTGTGCGCCTGTTAGTCCTATTTCTCCTTGAATTCCTTGAGGACCTACAGCTCCAGTTTCTCCCTGGATCCCCTGATCTCCTTTATCTCCTTTTGGACCAGTTTCTCCTTGAATACCTTGGTCTCCTTTATCTCCTTTTGGACCGGTTTCACCCTGAATACCTTGTGCGCCGGTTAATCCTGTTTCTCCTTGAGGACCAGTTGCTCCTGTTTCTCCTTGAATACCTTGATCACCTGTAGCTCCTTGAGGGCCTACAGCGCCAGTTTCTCCCTGGATTCCCTGGTCTCCTTTGTCTCCTTTTAAAGATGCCAACCAGGTAGCTTCATCGCCTATGCTGTTGTCTAATGCAAAGGCTACTTCATAGGCACTTAGACCTGTTGCACCATCGGTGCCATTTGTACCGTCAACTCCTTGTAAACCTTGAGCTCCCGTATCGCCTTTTTCTCCTTGAGGACCTACAGCTCCAGTTTCTCCCTGGATCCCCTGATCTCCTTTATCTCCCTTTGGACCAGTTTCACCCTGAATTCCTTGTGCGCCTGTATCTCCTTTTGGACCAGTTTCTCCTTGAATACCTTGTGCGCCGGTTAATCCTGTTTCTCCTTGAATTCCTTGGTCTCCTTTATCTCCCTTTGGACCAGTTTCACCCTGAATTCCTTGTGCGCCTGTATCTCCTTTTGGACCAGTTTCTCCTTGAATACCTTGTGCGCCGGTTATTCCTATTTCTCCTTGAGGACCAGTTGCTCCTGTTTCACCTTGTACGCCTGTATCTCCTTTTGGGCCAGTTTCTCCTTGAATACCTTGGTCTCCTTTGTCTCCTTTAGCTCCTTTTAATGACGCCAACCAGGTAGCTTCATCGCCTATGCTGTTGTCTAATGCAAAGGCTACTTCATAGGCACTTAGACCTGTTGCACCATCGGTGCCATTTGTACCGTCAACTCCTTGTAAACCTTGAGCTCCCGTATCGCCTTTTTCTCCTTGAGGACCTATAGCGCCAGTTTGTCCCTGGATTCCCTGATCTCCTTTATCTCCTTTTGGACCGGTTTCTCCTTGAATACCCTGATCTCCTTTATCTCCTTTTGGACCGGTTTCTCCTTGAATACCTTGGTCTCCTTTATCTCCTTTTGGACCGGTTTCACCCTGAATTCCTTGTGCGCCGGTTAATCCTGTTTCTCCTTGAATTCCTTGAGGACCTACAGCTCCAGTTTCTCCCTGGATCCCCTGATCTCCTTTATCTCCTTTTGGACCAGTTTCACCTTGGATCCCCTGTGCGCCTGTTAGTCCTATTTCTCCTTGAATTCCTTGATCACCTGTAGCTCCTTGAGGGCCTACAGCGCCAGTTTCTCCCTGGATTCCCTGGTCTCCTTTGTCTCCTTTAGCTCCTTTTAATGACGCCAACCAGGTAGCTTCATCGCCTATGCTGTTGTCTAATGCAAAGGCTACTTCATAGGCACTTAGACCTGTTGCACCATCGGTGCCATTTGTACCGTCAACTCCTTGTAAACCTTGAGCTCCCGTATCGCCTTTTTCTCCTTGAGGACCTACAGCTCCAGTTTCTCCCTGGATCCCCTGATCTCCTTTATCTCCTTTTGGACCAGTTTCACCTTGGATCCCCTGTGCGCCTGTTAGTCCTATTTCTCCTTGAATTCCTTGGTCTCCTTTATCTCCCTTTAGACCAGTTTCACCCTGAATTCCTTGTGCGCCGGTTAATCCTGTTTCTCCTTGAATTCCTTGGTCTCCTTTATCTCCCTTTGGACCAGTTTCACCCTGAATTCCTTGTGCGCCTGTATCTCCTTTTGGACCAGTTTCTCCTTGAATACCTTGTGCGCCGGTTATTCCTATTTCTCCTTGAGGACCAGTTGCTCCTGTTTCACCTTGTACGCCTGTATCTCCTTTTGGGCCAGTTTCTCCTTGAATACCTTGGTCTCCTTTATCTCCTTTTGGACCAGTTTCACCTTGGATCCCCTGTGCGCCTGTTAGTCCTATTTCTCCTTGAATTCCTTGTGCGCCTGTATCTCCTTTTGGACCAGTTTCTCCTTGAATACCTTGTGCGCCGGTTAATCCTGTTTCTCCTTGAATTCCTTGTGCGCCTGTATCTCCTTTTGGACCAGTTTCACCCTGAATACCTTGTGCGCCGGTTAATCCTGTTTCTCCTTGAATTCCTTGAGGACCTACAGCTCCAGTTTCTCCCTGGATCCCCTGATCTCCTTTATCTCCTTTTGGACCAGTTTCACCTTGGATCCCCTGTGCGCCTGTTAGTCCTATTTCTCCTTGAGGACCTATAGCGCCAGTTTGTCCCTGGATTCCCTGATCTCCTTTATCTCCTTTTGGACCAGTTTCTCCTTGAATTCCTTGGTCTCCTTTATCTCCTTTTGGACCGGTTTCACCCTGAATTCCTTGGTCTCCTTTGTCTCCTTTTGGGCCAATTTCTCCCTGAATTCCTTGTGCGCCTGTTAGTCCTATTTCTCCTTGAATTCCTTGAGGACCTACAGCTCCAGTTTGTCCCTGGATTCCCTGATCTCCTTTATCTCCTTTTGGACCAGTTTCTCCTTGAATACCTTGGTCTCCTTTATCTCCTTTTGGACCGGTTTCACCCTGAATACCTTGGTCTCCTTTATCTCCTTTTGGACCGGTTTCACCCTGAATACCTTGTGCGCCGGTTAATCCTGTTTCTCCTTGAGGACCAGTTGCTCCTGTTTCTCCTTGAATACCTTGATCACCTGTAGCTCCTTGAGGGCCTACAGCGCCAGTTTCTCCCTGGATTCCCTGGTCTCCTTTATCTCCTTTTGGACCAGTTTCACCTTGGATCCCCTGTGCGCCTGTTAGTCCTATTTCTCCTTGAATTCCTTGGTCTCCTTTATCTCCCTTTGGACCAGTTTCACCCTGAATTCCTTGTGCGCCTGTATCTCCTTTTGGACCAGTTTCACCCTGAATTCCTTGGTCTCCTTTGTCTCCTTTTGGGCCAATTTCTCCCTGAATTCCTTGTGCGCCTGTTAGTCCTATTTCTCCTTGAATTCCTTGAGGACCTACAGCTCCAGTTTCTCCCTGGATCCCCTGATCTCCTTTATCTCCTTTTGGACCAGTTTCACCCTGAATTCCTTGTGCGCCGGTTAATCCTGTTTCTCCTTGAATTCCTTGGTCTCCTTTATCTCCCTTTGGACCAGTTTCACCCTGAATTCCTTGTGCGCCGGTTAATCCTGTTTCTCCTTGAATTCCTTGAGGACCTACAGCTCCAGTTTCTCCCTGGATCCCCTGATCTCCTATATCTCCCTTTGGACCAGTTTCACCCTGAATTCCTTGTGCGCCTGTATCTCCTTTTGGACCAGTTTCTCCTTGAATACCTTGGTCTCCTTTGTCTCCTTTAGCTCCTTTTAATGACGCCAACCAGGTAGCTTCATCGCCTATGCTGTTGTCTAATGCAAAGGCTACTTCATAGGCACTTAGACCTGTTGCACCATCGGTGCCATTTGTACCGTCAACTCCTTGTAAACCTTGAGCTCCCGTATCGCCTTTTTCACCCTGAATACCTTGTGCGCCGGTTAATCCTGTTTCTCCTTGAGGACCAGTTGCTCCTGTTTCTCCTTGAATACCTTGATCACCTGTAGCTCCTTGAGGGCCTACAGCGCCAGTTTCTCCCTGGATTCCCTGGTCTCCTTTATCTCCTTTTGGACCAGTTTCACCTTGGATCCCCTGTGCGCCTGTTAGTCCTATTTCTCCTTGAATTCCTTGGTCTCCTTTATCTCCCTTTGGACCAGTTTCACCCTGAATTCCTTGTGCGCCTGTATCTCCTTTTGGACCAGTTTCACCCTGAATTCCTTGTGCGCCTGTATCTCCTTTTGGGCCAGTTTCTCCTTGAATACCTTGGTCTCCTTTATCTCCTTTTGGACCGGTTTCACCCTGAATACCTTGTGCGCCGGTTAATCCTGTTTCTCCTTGAATTCCTTGAGGACCTACAGCTCCAGTTTCTCCCTGGATCCCCTGATCTCCTTTATCTCCTTTTGGGCCAGTTTCTCCTTGAATACCTTGGTCTCCTTTATCTCCTTTTGGACCGGTTTCACCCTGAATACCTTGTGCGCCGGTTAATCCTGTTTCTCCTTGAATTCCTTGAGGACCTACAGCTCCAGTTTCTCCCTGGATCCCCTGATCTCCTTTATCTCCTTTTGGACCAGTTTCACCTTGGATCCCCTGTGCGCCTGTTAGTCCTATTTCTCCTTGAATTCCTTGGTCTCCTTTATCTCCCTTTGGACCAGTTTCACCCTGAATTCCTTGTGCGCCTGTATCTCCTTTTGGACCAGTTTCTCCTTGAATACCTTGGTCTCCTTTATCTCCTTTTGGACCGGTTTCACCCTGAATTCCTTGTGCGCCGGTTAATCCTGTTTCTCCTTGAATTCCTTGAGGACCTACAGCTCCAGTTTCTCCCTGGATCCCCTGATCTCCTATATCTCCCTTTGGACCAGTTTCACCCTGAATTCCTTGTGCGCCTGTATCTCCTTTTGGACCAGTTTCTCCTTGAATACCTTGTGCGCCAGTATCGCCTTTTTCTCCTTGAGGACCAGTTGCTCCTGTCAACAAAGAAGAATCAACATATTTTTTGGTGGCCGCATCTTGATCACTTGTTGGATCTGCGACATCACCTATCTTTTTACCTCCTAGGCTCAAATCTGAAACCGGAGCTCCAAAACCGCTTAAGGGGATATTGCCTTTATCTAACTTGGCGTCAGTGACATTTCCATCCTTTATCATCACACTGACTACTTTTCCACTTCCTATACTTGAAATTCCTTCGGGATCAATCGTCACATCGCCGGATAGTGCCACTTCTTTAGCTTGGTTACTTCCATCGCCTACGTAAATCTTACCGGAAGATAGCGTCGTAAACGATACCGGGATTTTGAGTAGCATCCAGGCCTTCCCGTCGAAATAATAAAACCCAGTTTCATTATCTATCTGATACAGCAACAGCCCTTCGGCTGGTGACAGGATAGCATCTCGCTGTTCTTTCGTCAATCGTGGGATCAGCAAACCTCTATCGGTAGCCACGATCTCCAAAGCCGCAGAAGCTACAGGATTCTCTGTACCGATCCCCACTTGGCCATACGCTACCACGCTGGATAAAAATAGAATTAAGAAGGTGATTTTGTTTTTCATTTTTTTGAAATGATTATTAGTTGACTGAAGGATTGTTTAGCCTAGGCTGTATTCCAGTATTTTAGTTAACTGTGTTCACTGCTTCAGCATCCTGAAGCAGTGTCGCAAGGAAGAATGCCAGCTTCCATTTTTTGGGTGATTAGTAGAAGTAGGCAGTACTTTCGCATCAGGTACTTATGAAACTAGCCCTTAGCTTTCGGTTTCTTCTTAACCAATATCTAAGTAGTTATTTATAAGAAAATCATAAGGTGATTTGAAATCATCTGATCGTATTTTCTTAAAATCTAGTGGAGCAAGAAAACTAAACAACTACTCACCGGAAAGAAAAGTATGTTCAAAAACAGTGTTTTTGAACATACTTTTGGCTACAAAAAAATTAAAACCCTGTTTTTGGCGTTTTTTATCCCTGCGTTTGGATGGGAGCTACGAAAAATTAAATCATGAAAAGACTACTCTGATAAATTTAAATTTCTTTGAAATTCCTTCCAATATTCATTAGGGCTCAACCCAAATTCCTTTTTAAAGGCATAGAAAAAAGCAGTCCGGGATCCAAATCCACATTCGCTTCTCAAGGACTCAAGCGTTAATTTATCCAAATATCCCTGATCGATTTTTTCTTTTGCATAGTGAACCCTCCGCTCAAGAATCAATTCCTTAAAGTTTTTTTGAAACATCAGATTCAAAACGTCGGGAAAAACACGAACAGGAATCTTAGCTTTTTTGGCAAAATCGCTGAGCAATAATCCTTTATCTAAAAATACTTTTTCTTGTTCCATTAATTGGTTTATTCTGCACAAAACATCTTCCTTGTCTAATCCTATTTCGCTCCAGTCTAAAGGAGATCGAGGTTTATCAATCAGAGAAAATAATCCTATCTCCTCTTCATCTTCTAGCAACTCTTCTCTGCTTTGTGAATCCGGGTTCAACTCAATTTTATAAAAAAAGTAAAAATTATAGGCGAAAAGAATAACCAATGAAGATTTAAGCAATAGCCCTTTTAACACCACTAAATCCAATCCCGTAAAATAAAATTGAACGATAGAAATAGAAGAAAGAATAATGATAATGTTAAAAACGAAGTAAAAAACTAACGTTGTAAAGAGAATACTTTTGAATTTTTGTTGTTTTAATTTATTTCTTAATTCAATCGGAAATCTCAATACCAACCCCAACGTTAAACTAAGGTACAAGATTACGAAGATAAGATATGCCAGATTAACCCAGAATGTAGGAATCAATCCGTGCACATTTATAATGAAAGCAAAAATGTCTGGGAAAAAATTTTCAATTATCTCCACCTTATCCTGATTGGAAAGAGTATAGAGCGGGAGCAATTCTAAAAAGTGTAAAATCGCCGGTAGAAAATGAATTACGTCTGTCTTTTTGGTAATACTAGGATTCCGAACAATATTCCGAAGGGACAAATAAAATATCGGAGGTATCAAAAAGAAAATGGGGCTACCAACCCTCAACAAGAATGGAAACTCAAGAAGTAAACCTAAATCAAACGAAAGTATAAATGATAAAAAAACGAGGCCATATAAAAAAAAAGTTAAGCCTATTCCTTTATTTAGTTTTGAACCCCGCTCTCTATTAAACACCAAAATCAGAGAGTTACCTATTAGGAAGGATATTAAAACAAAACTTATAAGATATAACATATAAGCTAATAAATGATTGATTTATAAATAATTGAAGACAAAAAACTGTTATCATTAATTCCAAAGAAATACAGACTTTGCAGATGTATTTCTTAGCCCAAACACTTAGACAAAGTAACGAGGTTTCATCTAATTCAAAAAGTATAGCCTAAACTTATGCAAAATGCTGCTTCTTCAGAAGCAGCATTCGATTAGCTTTCCACCGTCGCATACAAATCAAACTCCGTCGCATCAAAAACTTTCGCTTGGACAAAGTCTCCCACTCTGCAGTAAAACTTGGAAGCATCGATCAGCACTTCATTATCGACTTCGACAGAGTCAAATTCAGTTCGGCCGACAAAGTACCCTCCTTCTTTTTTATCGATCAGGACTTTATACGTATTACCGATTTTCTCTTGATTCAGGTCGTAGCTGATTTGCTCTTGCACTTCCATTAGGTGATTGGCGCGGTCCTGTTTTTCTTCTTGGGAAAGGGTATCTTCCATCGAAAAGGCATAGGTATTTTCCTCGTGGGAATAAGTAAACACGCCCAATCGCTCAAATTTCATTCGCTCCACAAAGTCCACCATTTCCTGGAACTCCTTCTCTCCCTCACCCGGATGCCCAGCTATAAGTGTCGTTCGAATTGCAATTTCAGGGATCATTTCCCGAATGCTGTGGATCAATTCTTCCTGCTTCTCACGAGTAGTACCTCTTCGCATCGTTTTCAAAACTGAGGTTGAGCCATGCTGCAAGGGAATGTCTAAGTATTTACAGATGTTCGGACGATCCTTCATGACTTGGATTACATCCATCGGGAAACCTGTTGGATACGCATAATGCAGTCGAATCCAATCAATCCCTTCCACATCCGCCAATCGATCCATCAATTCTGCCAGGTTTCTTTTTTTATACAAGTCCAAGCCGTAATAGGTGGAATCCTGCGCAATCAAAAGAAGTTCTTTCGTTCCATTGGCGGCCTTGTGCTGGGCTTCTTTCACCAATTCCTCGATCGGCCTAGAAATATGACCTCCACGCATTAACGGAATCGCACAAAAGGAACATGGTCTATCACAACCCTCGGAAATCTTCATGTAGGCATAATGTGCTGAGTGCGTCAACAAACGCTCTCCAACCAACTCGTGCTTGTAGTCAGCCTTGAATTTCTTTAAGATCGCAGGCAAATCACGCGTGCCAAAAAATGCATCAACCTGTGGGATTTCCTTTTCCAAATCGTCTTTGTATCGCTGAGAAAGACAGCCCGTTACATAAACTTTGTCCACTAAACCCTGCTCTTTGGCATCCACATATTGGAGAATGGTATCAATAGACTCCTGCTTCGCATTGTCGATAAATCCGCAGGTGTTAATGATAATAATGTTATTGTCTTCAGAGTTGGACTCGTGGCTGGCGTCGATTCCATTTCCTTTTAATTGGGTCAAAAGGACTTCAGAATCCACCAGGTTTTTGGAGCAACCCATGGTGATGATATTGACTTTGTCTTTTTTTAATGTTCTCGCTTTCACAGAATTCGCTTCGATTTGGGTGGGCAAAGGTAATTAAAAAAGGGTTGAAATGGTGGTAAGGTTCAAAAGTTGTAAAGTTAGTCCCACTCACCTTACAACTTTGCAACTTTCTCACTTCTCCTCTTAACACTTTGATAAAACAAGCTTAACGCAAGATGTCGTACTCGGGGAAAAGCTTTGCCTAATTTTGAATCGTACAGCAAATACTTTTTAACTCCTTGCATTTATTTTTAGCCCCCGATGTGAATCGGGGCGCATTGCAGGAGAGTTTCGATTTCGGAGTTTGGGATGTCAGATTTCGGATTCTTTAATTCTCATAGTTTTCAATATCTGTGAAAATCTGTGATTTTTTCTGTGTCTATCTGTGGGAAGCTCTGACCTTTCAATCTATAAATCTACAATCCCAAAAATCCTTTGCCGATTTCAGGGCTTCCTGTACCTTAGATTCCCAAATCGAATCGTATGGAATTCACCGCCCCAAATGCCCAAATACTGACTTTTGATCGAAAAAATCACAGTAACGAAACGCTTCTTAAACTTTACGAATCACTTATCCTTCCCCGCCGAATCGAAGAGAAAATGCTCATCCTCCTTAGACAGGGAAGAATTAGCAAATGGTTTAGCGGCTGGGGTCAGGAAGCCATCTCGATTGGAGCGGTAAATGCATTGCAGGAAGATGAATTTATCCTGCCTATGCATCGGAATTTGGGAATCTTTACCGGCAGAAATCTGCCACTGGAAAAACTTTTCGCTCAGTTTCAGGGGAAAAAATCCGGCTTTACCAAAGGCCGTGACCGATCCTTTCACTTCGGAAGTATAGAGCACCACACCGTGGGAATGATCTCTCATCTCGGCCCTCAATTGGCCATCGCGGATGGGATCGGTTTGGCGCATAAACTTTCGAAGGAAAAGAAAGTGACATTGGTTTTCTCCGGTGACGGAGCAAGTTCGGAGGGAGATTTCCATGAAGGCTTGAATGTAGCTGCTGTTTGGAAATTGCCGGTGATTTTTGTGGTCGAGCACAATGGCTACGGCCTTTCCACTCCAAGCGAGGAGCAGTTTGCTTTCAAGTATTTTACCGAAAAAGGTCCAGGATACGGCATGGAGGCCGTTCGAGTGCAAGGGAATAACGTACTCGATGTTTACGACACCATTCTAAAACTGGCCCAAGATATCCGAGAAAACCCAAGACCTGTTTTGGTCGAAGCGATCACTTTCAGGATGCGAGGCCATGAAGAAGCTTCCGGCACCAAATACGTACCTAAGCACCTGATGGAAGAATGGGCCCAACTCGATCCAGTAGACAATTATGAAGCCTATTTGGAATCCATAGGCGTTCTTGATGCAGCCACAAAAGAATCCCTTAACCATAAAGTCAAAACTGCGATCAACGAGAGGTTAGAAATCGCTTTTGCTGAAGAAGCCATTACGCCCAATTTGGAGGAAGAACTTGCCGATGTCTATGCGGCATTTTCCCAAAAAGTTATCTCACCGGAGGGACCTAATACAGAAAAGCGTTTTATCGATGCAATTAGTGATGGGTTACGACAGTCTATGGAGAAATATCCCAACCTGATCCTTATGGGTCAGGATATCGGGGAATATGGAGGTGTTTTTAAAATCACGGATGGCTTCAAAGCCCAATTCGGAGGAGATCGAGTGCGCAATACCCCGCTTTGCGAAAGCGCCATCATCGGGGCAGGACTCGGGCTCTCCATCAAAGGCTACAAGGCCATGGTTGAGATGCAGTTTGCAGACTTCGTGAGCGTCGGGTTCAACCAAATCGTGAACAACCTCGCTAAAATTCATTACCGCTGGGGACAACAAGCCGATGTGGTCATCCGCATGCCGACCGGTGCAGGAACAGCCGCAGGACCATTTCATTCCCAATCCAACGAGGCTTGGTTTTTCCACACCCCGGGATTGAAAATCGTCTATCCTTCCAATCCCCGCGATGCGAAGGGCCTACTAAATGCAGCATTAGAAGATCCAAACCCCTACCTCTATTTTGAGCACAAATTGCTCTATCGCTCTATCTCAGGACCTGTACCAGATGGCTATTATACGATCGAAGTAGGAAAAGCTGCTTTGGCACAGGAAGGAACCCAAGTTTCTATCATCACCTATGGGATGGGTGTACATTGGGCAATCAAAGCCGTCGAGGAAATGGGAATTTCAGCCGATATTCTCGACTTAAGAACTCTTTTACCCTGGGATCAGGAGGCTGTAGCCACCACGGTGAAAAAGACCGGAAAGGTAATTTTCCTTCAAGAAGACACGCTCACAGGTGGAATCGGAGCAGAGATTTGTGCTTGGATTTCCGAGCATTGCTTTAAAGACCTTGATGCTCCGGTGATGCGAGAAGGAAGCTTGGATACGCCAGTACCTTTTGCTCCAAACTTGGAAAAGCAATTTTTGCCCACAGAGCGGTTTAAGGTGAAGTTGAAGGAGCTTTTGGAATTCTAAAATTGAAAGATTGGAAAATTGGGTTGAAAAGTGATAAGGTTGGAAGGTGGTAAAGTATTTAGGCCTTTTAGGTTTTGATCCAAAATTTGACCTCAACTCTGCTCAGCACCTCGTAAATCAAAAATCGTAAATCGTACATGATAATTAGACAGCTAGCCAAAGAGGAACTTTCCAAAGTTCAGTCCATTGCGCATCGGACTTGGCCATCTACGTTTGCCAAAATTTTGAGTCCAGAACAAATTGAATACATGCTCAATTGGATGTATGATCTCAAGATGCTGGAATCGCAACTTGATAAAGGGCACACTTTTTTATTGTCTGAGGAAAATGGAGTTGAACTCGGATTTGCGGGTTTTGAACTAAATTATTCCGAAGGACCAAAAGCCAAGTTGCATAAAATCTACCTCTTACCAGAGGCTCAGGGAAAAGGAGCAGGAAAAGCATTGATCCTCGAAGTCGCCGGCCGAGCCAAAAAGTCCGGACAAAAAAGCCTCCTACTTAATGTCAATAAATACAATCAAAAAGCAATTGATTTTTACTTGAAAATGGGTTTTCAGGAGATCTACAAGGAAGTCATCGACATCGGAAACGGCTATGTGATGGATGACGTGGTGATGGAGTTGAATCTTTGAAGTCATGGGGTATGATGATTTTCTGAAAGCAGCATTTTCATACAGTTTCCGAAGAGGCAGAGTTTTTATAAAAAAGGTTGAAAGGCAAGAAAAAGGTTGAAATTTAAATTGAGCCAACTCCCCCTTCTAAAGGGGGAATTAATTGCCTCAAAATGAACTTCAAAGATAATTACAGGGATTCAAGACAAAATTATTTAGTCTCTGAAAGTAGTATCCTCACTCAGGTGGGCAAAGCCCAAGAACAACTCAGTTAAGAAAAAAAGCCCGAGAAATTAAATTCCCGGGCTCTCTAATTTTTATTTCAGCTCCAACTGCTCCACATTTTTAGAAATACCCTTTAAATCCAGATAGATTTTTTTCAACTCCTCCAGTTTTTGGGGATTGGAAGCTACCAAGTTATTCTGTTGACCTGGGTCCTCTTTCAAGTTGTACAATTGATAATCGGATGAATTTCCTAACTCAATATTAACTTGATTTTGTACTGCAGGACCTTGATAGGGAGGGATCATAGCCCAGTCTCCAGCACGAAGGGCTGTTCTGCTGGTCGCTTCCAAAATCACAGCTTCTCTTCCTTTTTCACTTTTCCCTAAAAAGGCTTCCAGTAAGTTTTCACTGTCTGGGCCAGTTTCAGAACTTCCCACCAAAGCTGACAATGAACTCAGAAAATCAATCTGAGTGACCATTGCATCCGAAACCTGGGGCTGGATTTTCCCTTTCCAATAACTTATAAAAGGAACCTTCGTGCCTGCCTCAAAAAGCGAATACTTTCCTCCGCGAAGCGGACCTGCGGGCGTATGATCACCCAGTTTTTCAACTGCGTCATCAAAGTATCCATCATTAATGACAGGGCCATTGTCACTGGATAAAATGATCAGTGTATTTTCTAAAATCCCTTCCTGTTCCAAGGTCTCAAGCAATTGCCCGATTACCCAATCTGCCTCCAAAATAGCATCACCTCGTGGCCCCATTCCTGATTTCCCCTCAAATCGAGGATGAGGAGTTCTTGGTACATGTGGTTGCTGCATAGGAAAAAACAAAAAGAAAGGGTTTTTCGATTTCGCTTGTTCCTGGATGTATGCTTTACCTTTTTCTAGGAAATGGTCTGCCATATCCACATCGCTCCACTTGGCACTTTGTCCACCTTTCATAAAGCCGATGCGAGGGATTCCATTTACGATACTGTTGTTATGACCATGGTGCCATTTCATGGTTAGGAGCTCCGGATTATCCAAGCCTGTTGGCTCTCCTTCGAAATTTTTCTCATAATCTACCTGAATGGGGTCATTTGGATCCAAATTGACTACCCTCCCGTTTTCGATGTACACGGTTGGCACTCTATCCTGAGTAGCAGCTAAGATGTGTGAATATTCAAATCCTACATGGTTTGGGTTTGGTGCAATTTCCTCATTCCAATCCACCATCCCTGACCCAAGTCCTAAATGCCATTTACCAATGATCGCGGTGTGATAGCCCTGATTTTTAAGCATTTTGGGCAAAGTCATTTGGGCTGTATCAATGATCAACGGAGCTGTTCCGGGAAGAATTTTCGCATCTTGATTTCGCCATGGGTAGGTTCCTGTCAGCAAAGCATAGCGACTGGGAGTACAAGTAGCGGAGGAAGCATAACCATTGGTAAAGCGTATCCCTTCATTTGCGAGCCGATCCATATTGGGAGTTTGCAACTTCCCTGACTTATAGGCACTGACATCCCCATATCCCAAATCGTCAAGGTAAATGAGAAGAATATTCGGATTAGACTTTTGTTTTTCCTCCTGACTTTGAATTGTGGAACATGCTGAGAATAAGATCACAGCAGAAAAGGAAAGAGAGAAAATTCGAACCAGCAGTTTTTTCATGAGGTGGGATTTTACCTCTTAAAATGCGCTTTATTTTGGTGGAAATCAAAAACAGCTCAAAGGCCTCCCAATTCCGTCTCCCATAAAATTAATCCATGTGCTGGAGCCGTCGGGACCTGAGGCCAATTGTTTTGAGGATTCTCCAACCTATCCTGAATTTCTGCTGGGGAGAAATGCCAAATAGCACTGACCATTTTTCTTACTTGATGGTACAAAAAACCAGTTCCAGTCACTTCAAAACAATAAACCTCCGAAGGAAAAAAAGGCCCTGAAAAGTCATTGGCAAAAAAAACATTTGCTTGAAGGATTTCCCTGACAAAATCTGATTTAGTGGGGGTCATTTTACAAAATGACCGAAAATCATGTTTCCCAATAAATAACTTCGCCTTTTCCTGCATCAATTCCATCGCATCAAAAGCATGCACCTGTGCTAAATAAGCTGACGCAAAAGCAGGGAAATTTGTCTCTGAGGCAAAAAAATATCGATACGTTTTCCGCGAAACAGACTGAATCAAGTTCCATTCTCTAGGTACTGGTTTCACCGAGTTTAGCACAATTTCACCAGACAAGTTCAGGTTTAAAACTGGGAGAAGCGCTTCTAAGTCCATTTTTTCACTCAAAAAAACCTGAACAAATCCTTGGCGACAACTTACTCCAGAGTCTGTCCTACTAGATCCAATCAGTCTGAAATCCTCGTGTCCAAGCACAAATCGGAACACCCGATTCAGCTTTCCTTCGAGGGTAGGCTGACCTTTTTGGATCGCCCATCCTTTGAAGCGAGCCCCGTAATAGGTGATCGAAAAGAGGAAGGAATAAGGTCTATTCAGCATCTAGTTATACTTGTAATTTATGGAGTAGAAATCAAAGAAATATAAAAATGCTTTTTCTCCTGACCGCTTCAGGAAGGGTAAACTCATTGGATTTTTTAACTTTCTCCAAACATATCACTATGAAAGCATTGCTTCTCGCTTTTTTCGTATTTATCTCCCACTTGGCTAGCCTAAAGGCGCAAACCTCACCAATCCTTCAATCCCAGCTGATCTTTCCTTTACAGGAAAAGCACGTGCACGCAAGCTCTATCGTGTCCTTGCCAAATCAGGATCTTTTGGCCGTCTGGTTTGAAGGAAGCGGAGAGCGAACAGCCAATGACGTTTTGCTGATGGGGGCTCGATTAAAGGTTGGGAGTTTAAACTGGTCTAAACCTTTTGTGATGGCAGATACCCCAAATTTACCAGATTGCAACCCGGTTTTATTCCTTAATGGGGAAGGAAAACTTTTTTTGGTTTGGATAGCTGTACAAGCCAACCGATGGGAACAATCCATTTTACGAGTAAAAATTGCAACAGATTTTGAAAGTGATGGCCCTCCTAGGTGGAGCTGGCAGGATAATATTTTTCTTAATCCAGGAGATGAATTTTCGGAGGAAGTCGTAAGACGATTTCAAGAACTACCAAAAAATACTGCCGGATGGGCTGAATACGCTCCAAGCTATGATCGGATGATTTTGGAAGCGGCCCAAGACCCCAAAAAAAGAACAACCGGGTGGATGACTCGAATCAAGCCTTTGGTTTTGGAAACCGGAAAAATTATCCTGCCACTTTATTCAGATGGTTATAATTTTTCAATGATGGCAATTTCGGAGGACCATGGAAAAACATGGACACCTAGTCTTCCACTCGTTGGACGAGGTCCAATCCAGCCGGCACTGATACAGAAAAAAGACGGAACATTAGCTGCCTATCTTAGAGACAGTGGTGATGCACCAGGACGAGTTCAATACAGCGAATCCAAAAACGAAGGCTATACATGGACTGCAAGCCAAAAAACAACTATCCCAAATACCGCGAGTGTTGAGGTTCTTAAATTAAAAGATGGGAGATGGGCCTTCGTTGGTAATGATCAATCAGACGGAAGATATCGACTTAGTATCTATCTATCGGACGATGAAGGACAAACTTGGAAATGGAAATTCCCGGTTGAAAATCACGAGCCATCTAGTGGATCCTACTCTTATCCCAGCTTAATCCAATCCGAAGATGGGTTACTACATCTCACTTATTCCTACCACCTAAGCTCCACTCAAAAGTCCATCAAACATGTGGTGGTAAACCCACAACTTATTCCAGTTTGGATCGATTGAACAGTATTTTCTGTAAATTCAAAAAACCCAAAACCCTGACTATGAAAAATATACTTCTCCCCATCCTTTGTCTTTTGTCCTCTTTGAGCCTAGGACAAACTATTCCTTCCAAAGAAATCCAGATCAAACTCGCAGTTTTGGCAGCTCCCGAAGATCAACGGGCTGGTGCAACGGTTTATGGTTTTGATGGAACTTTACTTCGAAAAGGTACCAATCAAACGATTTGTCTCGGAGACGATCCTAATCGGGAAGGTCTTTCAGTTTCCGCATATCATAAAAGCGCTCAACCCTTTATGGAGCGAGGATGGGCACTTCGAAAAGAAGGAAAAAATGCTCAACAAATTTTTGAAATTCGAGAAGCAGAAGCAAAATCAGGAAAACTCAAACTCCCAGATCAGGGAAGTGTGTTACATGCCTTGACAGCAGAGCATCCCGACGTCAATTGGACTACAGGCGAAGCAAAAAACACCTATACCCGCTCGGTGGTCTATATTCCTTGGGCAACATCAGAAAGTACAGGATTGCCACTGAAGCCTGCAGGACCAGGCTTACCTTGGATTATGGATCCCGGCACGCATCGAGCACATATTATGATTAATCCGGCGATGTAGTAATGCCTACCATACTTTACATACTTGGTTGGAGAATTTTCTTCTATTCAAATGAAGGAGAAGAACCAATTCACGTTCACGCACAAAAAGGTGATATGGAATGTAAATTCTGGATTGATGAAGAAATTATGGATATTCGAGAAGCGATTGGTTATAATTTGACCCCAAAGGCAAGAAAAGAAATTCGAAAAATCATCTTTCAAAATTTTGATTTAATCGTACAATCCTGGAAAGAATACTTTAAAAGCTAAAAATTATGGTGGATTCGCATCAAATTTCTGAAATAAAGTTTGAAGAAGACAAAATGATTATTCTACTGGATGACAGGGAGTTAAAAGTAAATTTAAAAGAAGTTTCTCCCAAGCTTCTATTAGCATCTGATGTAGAAAGAGCTTTATACAAAATTTCTCCTTCTGGCTATGGAATTCATTGGCCACTGATCGATGAGGATTTGTCTATAAAAGGATTTATACTAAAAGAGAATGATCCTAATAAGTGACTTAAATCCAAGCAAAAGTTGGGCGGCAGCGCCGCATCATGTTGAGGGTGTTCCGACTCAGGTCTATATATTTTTTATTCTTTTCTCCTTAGTGATTGGAATATATATTTTCACTCTTGCAAAAAAGGAAAAGAAAAAAGGGCATGTGAACAATCGGTTACTCGAAATCGAATCTATCATAAAGTCAACAAAAAACCACCCCATTCCTGAGGTGGTTTCTTCGTTTTATGACTTGGAATATTATCCTAAAATCTTAGCTGCCAACCAGTCTCCGACTTCGGAAGTCTTGTAAGCTTTGCCCCCTTCAGCAATATCTTCGGTGACAATTCCTTCAGCTAGTGAAAGGTTAACCACATCGCTGATCAATTTCGCTTCTTCCGATAATCCGAAAGCATAATCAAACATCATGGAAGCAGAAAGTACCGTTCCCAGTGGATTAGCGATATCTTTTCCTGCTGCTTGAGGATAGGAACCATGAATTGGTTCGAATAGCTTCACTTTAGAACCCAAAGAAGCAGAAGGCATCAAACCCATAGATCCGGAAATCACAGAAGCCTCGTCAGTCAGGATATCTCCAAATAGATTTTCAGTAATTAATACATCATAAGCCTTAGGCCACTGGATCAATCGCATCGCAACTGCATCGACAAATTCGTATTCTACTTTTACGTCAGGATATTCTGGTGCTAGTTCCTGCACAGTTTCTCTCCACAATCTGGAAGTTGCCATCACGTTGGCTTTGTCCACGCAAGTCAAGAGTTTTCTTCTTTTTTGAGCAGCTTCAAAACCCATTCTCGCAAGACGAACGATCTCTTCTTTGCTGTACACATTGGTATCAAAGGCTTTGGTTCCTTGCTCATTTCGACCTCTAGGCTCACCAAAGTAAACTCCGCCGGTTAATTCTCTGAAAAACACCAAATCCACTCCGTCCACTCGATCCAATTTCAAGGGTGACTTATGGACTAAAGAAGGAAAAGTAAACGTAGGACGAACGTTCGCAAATAGACCAAGCTTTTGTCTCATTCTGAGCAAACCTTGCTCAGGACGAACCTTAGCTTTTGGGTCATTGTCATATTTTGGATCACCGATAGCTCCAAATAGGACCGCATCAGAAGCTGCACAAATTTCATGTGTAGCATCAGGATAGGGATCACCAGTAGCATCGATGGCACATGCACCTACCAATCCTTCTTGGAAAGAAATGGTATGACCAAACTTTTGTCCAACGGCTTTGACAACTTTGACCGCCTGAGCGATCACTTCAGGACCGATGCCGTCACCCGGCAACAGTGCGATATTGATTTCCATAATAGGTTGATTCTTCTTTGGTAGGTTGGTAATTCATGTTTTCGATGATGTTGAGCATTTTTTCAGTGGCCATCATCGCCGCCACGGTTTGATCGGGATCCAGACCCTTGGTTTTAAAGATTTTTCCATAATCCCAAGTAATCACAGTTTCCACAAAAGCGTCCGTTTTCCCTCCAGGAGGAATAGAAACATGGTAATCTGTCAGTTTGGGAAGTTCCCGACCGAGGGTTTTATAAATCTTTTTCAAGGCACGCATGAAGGAATCGTACTGACCATCTCCAGTTGCGATTTCATCATAAAACTTCCCATGAATACTCATTCGAAGCTGAACAGTAGGTTTCAAGCCTTTTGAATGTGTCATGTGATAGCCTTCAATGCTGATGTGTTTAGAAATGGAGTTGTTTTGCAAAACATCTGAAATGATGTAGGGCAAATCCTCTGTCGTAACTCGTTCTTTTTTATCACCAAGTTCAATGATCCGTTGGGTCACTTTAGCGAGTTCATCTTTCTCCAAAGAGATCCCCAACTCTTCGAGGTTTTTGAGAATATTTGCCTTTCCGGAGGTCTTTCCAAGCGCATATTTCCGTTGGCGACCAAAACGTTCAGGCATCAAATCATTGAAATAGAGGTTCTTTTTATTATCTCCGTCTGCATGAATTCCTGCGGTTTGGGTAAACACATTCTCCCCTACTACAGGCTTATTTGCAGGAATATGTTGCCCTGAAAACTGCTCTACAAGTTTGGAAACACGGAAAATTTTCTGTTCCTGAACTCCAATTTCCAAATCTGTAAAGTCCTTGATCACAGCGATCACGGATTCCAATGGAGCATTTCCCGCACGCTCTCCTAGGCCATTGATCGTGGTATGAAGGCCTGCAGCACCATTTGAAATCGCTTCAAGAACATTGGCAACCGAAAGGTCATAGTCATTGTGAGCATGAAAATCGAAATGAACAGCAGGAAATTGAGCAACGATTTGTTCAAAAAAGGCCTTGACCTCCTTGGGTGATAGTAATCCCAAAGTATCGGGAAGCATAATCCGCTTTACGGACTGCTTGGTCAAAAACTCAATCAAACTGAGGGTATATTCCGGAGAATTTCGCATTCCATTGGACCAATCCTCTAGGTAAACATTGACTGACACCCCCATTTCCTGAGCATAGGAAATGCTTTTTTGAATGTCTGCAAAATGTTGCTCGGGAGTTTTTTTGAGCTGATGAACCAAATGATTCATGGATCCTTTGGTCAGCAGATTGAGGACTTTTCCCCCTGCCTCCACAATCCAGTTGACAGAAACAGGCGTATCCACAAATCCTAAAACCTCCACGCGATCCAAATATCCCTTTTTGGCAGCCCATTGGGTAATTTTCTGTACTCCCTCCAATTCCCCTTCGGAAACTCGGGCAGAAGCCACCTCAATGCGATCTACTTTGAGTTCCTCCAACAGCAATTTTGCGATTTGGAGTTTTTCCGAAGGCAAAAAGGAAACCCCTGAGGTCTGTTCTCCATCTCTCAGTGTAGTATCCATGATTTCTATGCGTCTGCCCACAGAACCCTCCAAGGGTTTGAAACCCTTGGAGGGATGGGATGCATGATTTCCTGTTGCCTTCATTTTAAGCATCATTTATTTGGATGCAGCAAATGCGTCGATTTCTGATGACATACTCAAGAGATAGTCAATGTCATCAAATCCGTTTTGCATGTTTCCTTTTTTGTATTCATTGATGTCAAAAGATTCAAATTCTCCTGTGGAAAGAAGTTTGATCTTTTGTTCAGGCAAGTTAACCTCGATTTCAGTGGTTGGGTCTACTTCAATAGCAGCAAACAATTTATCTGCAAACTCAGGAGAAACTGTCACTGGAAGTACCCCAATGTTTAGACAGTTATTCTTGAAAATATCTGCGAAAAAGCTGGAGACTACACATCTAAATCCATAATCATAAATTGCCCAAACCGCGTGCTCTCGGCTGGAGCCAGAACCGAAGTTTTTACCAGCAACTAGGATTTTACCGCTGTAGGCTGGGTTATTCAGCACGAAATCCGCTTTAGGATTTCCTTCCACATCATATCTCCAGTCACGGAAAAGGTTATCTCCAAATCCCTCACGCTCAGTTGCCTTTAGAAATCGAGCAGGGATAATTTGGTCGGTGTCCACGTTTTCAGTTGGCAAGGGAACTGCGGTACTGCGTAGGACTGTAAATTTATCGTAAGCCATGTGTTTCGAATTGTAAAATTGAAAGATTGGAAGATTGAAAAATTAATTTTCAAATACTTCCCTAGGATCAGTAATACGACCAGTAACTGCGACCGCCGCAACAGTCAGCGGAGAAGCCAACATCGTACGTGCACCTGGACCTTGACGACCTTCGAAGTTTCTATTGGAAGTAGAAACAGCATATTTTCCAGCAGGAATCTTATCGTCATTCATCGCCAAACAAGCCGAACAACCTGGTTGACGAAGCTCAAATCCAGCTTCTTCCAAGATTTTCACCAATCCCTCTTCATGAGCCAATTTTTCAACCTCACGAGATCCTGGTACAATCCAAGCGGTGATATTGTCTGCCTTTTTTCTTCCTTTTACAAAGTTTGCTACAGCTCGAATGTCTTCGATTCGACCGTTAGTACAAGAACCAACGAATACGTAGTCTACTTGCTTTCCTTTTACTGGTTCACCAGGTTGGAAGCCCATGTAATCAAGAGATTTTAAATACGAAGTCTTATTAGAACCTTCCATACCTTCAGTAGTTGGAATATTTTCAACCACTTTGATTCCCATTCCGGGATTGGTACCATAGGTAATCATAGGTTCGATATCTGCCGCATCGAAGACTAATTCCTTGTCGAAAGTAGCTCCTTCGTCAGTTTTCAAGGTCTTCCAATGTGCAACGGCTTTATCCCAATCTTCGCCTTTAGGAGCATATTGCTTACCCTCCAAAAATGCAAAAGTAGTTTCATCTGGAGCAATCAAACCTCCACGGGCACCCATTTCGATGGACATATTGCAAATGGTCATTCGAGCTTCCATGGATAGGTTTCGGATAGCCGAACCAGCATACTCCACGAAATAGCCTGTTGCACCAGCCGCTGAGATTTTGGAGATAATGTATAGAATGATGTCTTTGGAGGTCACCCCTTTGCCAAGTTCACCTTCTACAGAAATTCTCATTTTCTTCGGCTTGGACTGCATAATACACTGCGTTGCCAAAACCATTTCTACTTCTGAAGTACCGATACCAAATGCTATAGCACCAAAAGCACCATGCGTAGAAGTATGGGAATCTCCACACACTATGGTCATTCCCGGCTGAGTTACGCCAAGTTCTGGTCCGATTACGTGTACGATTCCATGATGAGCAGTGCCCAAGTCATGAAGTTCGATTCCGTATTTTTTACAGTTTTCACGAAGCTTCTCCACTTGCATGCGAGACAGCTTGTCCTTAATCGTTTGATCTTGGTCGACAGTAGGAACGTTATGGTCAGGAGTAGCGATTGTCCGATGCGGATATTTTACTCCGATCCCACGCTTCTCCAAGTTAAGAAATGCCACAGGGGAGGTTACTTCATGAATAAAGTGTTTATCAATGAAGAACACATCTGGGCCGGCAGGGACAGATTTCACTACGTGAGAATCCCAGATTTTATCAAATAAAGTTGTCTTTTCCATAATTAAGCAGTCGCGTATTCTTTGACTGGAATTTTATTGAGTGCATCGACAAATGCCTGAGCAGAAGCTAGGACGATATCTTGGTTAGATGCGAAACCGTAGTATGGTTTTTCTGATTTAATTAGGCGCATATGAACTTTTGCCACGTCATCACTGCCGTGAGTAATTGCCTGAATGAGGAATTCTTCCAAATCCACCTGCGGTTTTACGATTTTTTCGATGGCCTTTAAAACTGCATCCACAGGACCAACACCAGAAGAAGATGCTTTATGAGATTCACTTCCGATGGTGAGGCTGACTTCTGCCTTGATCTCTCCATTGGAAGAATAAGAAACCTCACCCAATTCGATAAAATTGGATTCATCCATGTATTTGCCTACCAGTTCCAAAAGGTCTTTTCGTCCGATATCGCGTTTGGAATCCGCCAAAACCAAGAAAGCTTCATAGACTTCTCTAAGTTCTTCGCCTTCAAGCTCGACACCTAAGGCATCCAAGTGATGCTTCAATGCCGCACGGCCTGATCTTGCGGTAAGAACGATTGAGGATTCCTCCACTCCCACTTCTTTGGGATCAATGATTTCGTAATTCTCTCGATGCTTCAATACCCCATCTTGGTGGATTCCTGAAGAATGAGCAAATGCATTTCTACCGACGATAGCCTTGTTTGGCTGAACCGGCATGTTCATTAGCTTCGACACCAAGCGACTGGTCTGATAGATTTTCTGAGTGACGATATCCGTATGGACTGGAATAGAGCTATGACATTTGATGGCCATTACTACTTCCTCCATGGAGGTATTCCCAGCTCTTTCACCAATGCCATTGATAGTCACTTCGACCTGACGGGCTCCATGCTGCACACCTGCAACGGTATTGGCAGTAGCCATCCCTAGGTCATTGTGACAATGGGTAGCGATGATCGCTTTATCGATATTTGGAACGTTATTTTTCAGGCTTGCAATAATTGCCCCGTACTGTTCAGGAAGACAATATCCCGTAGTATCTGGGATATTGACCACTGTAGCACCGGCTTTGATCACCTCTTCAATGATTTTGCACAAGAAATCAGGCTCAGATCGGCCTGCATCTTCTGCATAGAATTCTACATCATCGACAAAGTTTCTCGCAAACTTAACAGCAGCCACGCCTCTCCGGATGATCTCATCCGGAGTAGAGCGAAGCTTGTATTGAATATGGTAAGGAGAAACTCCGATCCCAGTATGAATACGACCTTTTTTAGCGAATTTGAGTGCCGCCGCGGCTACTTCGATGTCCTTTTCTACAGCTCTGGAAAGGGCACAAATAATCGGATTAGAAACAGCTTTTGAAATTTCTTGTACGGAGTTGAAATCTCCCGGACTTGAAATCGGAAATCCTGCCTCAATGATATCCACACCAAGCTCCTCAAGAGCTTTGGCTACTATGATCTTTTCCTGGGTATTGAGCTGGCACCCGGGCACTTGTTCCCCATCACGCAGGGTCGTATCGAATATCCACAGCTTATCACTCATAATCTTTAAGGTTTGGGTTTTTAATTATTTTCTGGTCTCAACTGACGGACGACAGCTCCTGCTTGCCACATTTCAGACTCACGCAATTCCTTCAATTCAGCCTCAAGCTTTTCTCTGTAGTCTGCTTTTGAGTTAGAGTCGATGGATTTCTGTGCTTCTTGACCAGTTTTTACAGAGTTGTAAAGTGCTTCGAAAACAGGCTTAGTTGCATCACGAAAAGGCTTCCACCAATCCAATGCACCTCTTTGTGCGGTAGTTGAACAGTTGGCATACATCCAGTCCATTCCGTTTTCAGCAACCAACGGCATCAATGACTGAGTCAATTCTTCTACTGTTTCATTGAATGCTTCAGAAGGAGTGTGACCGTTAGCTCTCAATACTTCATACTGAGCGGCAAAAATCCCTTGGATAGCGCCCATCAAAGTTCCTCTTTCACCAGTTAAGTCAGAAGTAACTTCTCTGTAGAAATCTGTTTCAAACAAATAACCTGATCCTACTCCAATTCCCAATGCTACCACGCGGTCTTTAGCTTTACCAGTTGCATCCTGATAGATGGCATAGGATGAGTTCAAGCCTCTTCCTTCTACAAACATTCTTCTCAAAGATGTACCTGATCCTTTTGGAGCCACTAAGATGACATCCACATCAGCAGGAGGAATGATACCTGTTTTCTCCTTGTATGTCACACCGAAACCGTGAGAGAAATACAATGCTTTGCCAGGAGTCAAATGCTTCTTAACTGTTGGCCAAAGAGCAATCTGTCCTGCATCAGAAAGTAAGAATTGAAGGATGGTTCCTTTTTCACAAGCCTCTTCAATTTCAAATAGTGTTTCACCCGGTACCCATCCATCTGCAATGGCCTTGTCCCAAGTCTTAGAACCGCTTCTTTGTCCTACGATTACGTTGAAGCCGTTGTCTTTCAGATTGAGTGCTTGACCAGGACCTTGTACACCATAACCGATTACTGCGATTACTTCGTCCTTAAGTACTTCTCTAGCTTTTTCCAAAGGAAATTCTTCCCTGGTAACTACGTTTTCTTCAACGTTTCCGAATTTCAATTTCATAGTATTGGATTTTTAAATTGTTTAAACAGGTTTGAGATAATTATTTGATAAATGACTCAATGGTCAGCATACGCTTGGCAACTGCCACTCGGCCGGATCTTGCGAATTCAAGCAAGCCATATCCTTTCAGGATTTCGAGTAGTTCTTGAGTTTGTTCTTTATGCCCAGTAAGCTCTAGCACCACAAAATCTGGCTCTGCGGCAATTATTTTAGCATTGTGTTGACGGATGATTTTTTCCAAACCACCATCCAAACGAGAAACTGGTATCTTATAAAGTGCGATTTCCTGATAGACCACTCCTTCATCTTCATGATAAAAGGCTTTGATCACATCGATGATTTTTTCGATTTGATGAACAAGCTGAATCACCGTGTCTTCATTTACCGTGACTTCAATGGTAATTCGGTGAATTCCCGGAATACGGCTTTCTGAAGCGGTAAGTGCATCGATATTGATCCCTCTTCGGGTAAAAATGATCGTGATGCGATTGAGAATTCCAATGAAATTCTCCGTGATGACGAAAATTGTATATCTTTTCATAGGTCTGAATTAGGAAAGTCTAACCTCTTCTACCGAACAGCCTGTCGCAATCATAGGGAATACATTGTCTTCTTTCTCTACGACTACTTCTAGGAAATAAGGCCCATCATGGATCAACATATCTTCGATTGCTTCCTGAAGATCTTGGCGTTCGTTTACTTTTTGGGATTTAATCCCGTATGCTTCAGCAATTTTGATAAAGTCGGGATTATCTAATTCGGTAAATGAATAGCGCTTGTCAAAAAACAATTGCTGCCATTGTCTCACCATGCCCAAGTAATTATTATTGAGAAGGACAATTTTCACGGGAGCTTTGGTCTGCATTATAGTTCCTAGCTCTTGAATAGTCATTTGGATTCCTCCATCTCCTACCACGCAAATCACCTGTCGGGAATAATCGTACATCTGAGCTCCCAGTGCAGCTGGCAAAGCGAATCCCATGGTCCCCAAACCTCCGGAAGTCACCTGAGTTCTAGGCTTTTTGTAATGAAAATATCTCCAAGCGATCATTTGATGCTGACCTACGTCAGTCACCAAAACTGCATCATCTGCTTTGTATTGATTGATCTGATGAATTACCTCTCCCATGGTTAAGCCTTGCTTGGTAGGAGTTAGATCATGTTGAACTACAGAAGTTTTTTCCAACTGCTCCAGTTCTCTAAATCTTCCCATCCAGGCATCATGCTTTTTAGACTGAATGGCCTCTGTCAACATGGACAAAGATTCCCTACAATCCCCCTGGACCGCCACAGTCGTTTTTACATTTTTATTTATCTCGGAGGGATCGAGTTCTAGGTGGATGATTTTAGCCTGCTTGGCATATCGCTTCAAGTCGCCAGTTACCCGGTCATCAAAGCGCATTCCTACAGCAATCAATACGTCGCACTGATTGGTCAAAAGGTTAGGTGCATAATTCCCATGCATCCCTAGCTTTCCAACGAAATTAGGATGATCCTCTGAAAGTGCTCCAGAACCTAAAAGAGTAGATGCAGCCGGAATTCCGGATTTATCCAAGAAAAACTTCAATTCTGATTCAGCTTTGCCCAAAACCACGCCTTGACCAAAAAGCAAATAAGGTCTTTCAGCCTGATTGATTAAATCTGCAGCCTGCTTTATGGAAGAAAGGTCAACAGGATGGTGTGTTTTATAGGATCTGAAACCAAGGCAAGGGACATAATTGAATTCGCCAAAATCCACCTGCGCGTTTTTGGTGATATCAATCAATACAGGACCTGGACGTCCGGATCGTGCAATGTAAAATCCTTTAGCAATGGCAGGAGCTATATCCTCCACCCGACGAACTTGAATATTCCATTTGGTTCCAGGCATGGAAATACCCACCACATCAGTTTCCTGAAATGCATCGGTACCTAAAAGGTGAGCAGCCACTTGACCGGTGATGCACACTAAAGGCGTACTGTCAATCTGGGCATCAGCGAGGCCAGTAATCAAATTGGTAGCGCCTGGACCAGAAGTTGCAAGACAAACCCCGACTTTTCCCGAGACTCGAGCATATCCCTGAGCAGCATGTATTGCACCTTGTTCGTGTCGGGTGAGCACATGTTTGATTTGATCATGATAGTCGTACAAAGCATCATAAACCGGCATAATTGCACCTCCGGGGTACCCGAAGATCAGCTCTGCTTGTTCGGCGATCAGCGAGCGCACGACAATGTCGGCTCCTCTCATCATGTCCTTCATAGGCTTTTAAAATTTATCGGTTACGCAGCCTTCGGATGCGGTAGCGACTAGTTTGTTGTATTTTTTGAGTGTTCCCTGAAGCCCTTCAATGGGCTTGGGAGACCATGATTTTTTCCTTTCAGCAAATTCCTCCTCAGAGACATTGACAGAAAGATTAAAATTATCGGCATCGATGGTGATGATATCTCCATCCTTTAGCAGACCAATCGGCCCACCACACCAAGCTTCTGGTGTCACATGTCCTACGACAAATCCGTGGGTACCTCCAGAGAATCTACCATCTGTAATGAGTGCGACATCTGAGCCCAAACCTGCACCGATAATCATCGAGGTTGGCTTTAGCATTTCCGGCATTCCTGGAGCACCTTTTGGTCCTACGTTTCGAATGACAACGACATCACCTGCTTTAACTTTGTGGTCTCGGATCGCATCATTTGCTTCCAATTCTGAATCAAAAACTACTGCAGGCCCTGTGAATGCGGTCCCTTCTTTTCCGGTAATTTTTGACACCGCTCCTTCAGGAGCAAGATTTCCTTTCAGGATACAAAGGTGACCAGACTTCTTAATTGGAGTTTCCAAAGGATGAATCACATTGACCACAGATGGAACAATCGGATCAATATTCGCTAGATTTTCGGCGACGGTCTTTCCGGTTACTGTCAAACAATCTCCATGAAGGAAACCATTGTTCAACATGTATTTCATAAATGCTGGCAAACCTCCTTGTTCAAAAAGATCCTCCATCATAAACTTCCCGGAAGGTTTGAAGTCTCCAATCAAAGGCGTTTTCGCATTGATTGCTTTGAAATCTTCAAGGGTAAATTCAACACCTGCGGTACGAGCAATCGCCAAGATGTGCAAGACCGCATTGGTACTTCCGCCCAAAGCAATCGCGACGGTAACTGCATTTTCGATGCTTTTACGAGTAACGATGTCTTTTGGCTTAATATCTTTTTCTAACAGGATTCGCATGAAGTGATTGACATCCTGACATTCTTTCAACTTTTCAGCGGAGTTTGCTGGATTTGAGGAAGAATAAGGGAGAGACATCCCCATCGCTTCAATGGCTGAAGACATGGTATTTGCCGTGTACATGCCACCACAAGCACCTTTTCCAGGACAAGCATTGCGAATTACTCCATCATAATCCTCTTCGGTAATTGCTCCTTGAATCTTCTTTCCAAAAGCTTCAAAAGCAGAAACGATATTGAGCTTTTCTCCTTTATAATGACCAGAAGCAATCGTGCCTCCATAAACCATAATGGATGGCCTGTTAATCCGAAGCATACCCATTACCGCGCCAGGCATATTTTTATCACAGCCTGCTACAGCCACACAGCCATCAAAAGAATGACCAAGGATAAAAGACTCTATGGAATCAGCAATGATATCTCTGGAAACCAAAGAGTATCTCATCCCAAGTGTTCCCATAGAAGTACCATCCGAAATCCCAATGGTATTAAAAACCAAACCGGTCAGATCATATTCCTGTGAGGAAGCTTTGATCAGACCGGCAAAGTCATTGAGGTGCATATTGCAGGGATTGCTTTCATAGCCGCAGCTTGCTATCCCTACAAAGGGTTGTTTCATTTTCTTATCGGACAAGCCAGTGGCATACAACATGGCCTTGCCTGCTGGATGCTCATCATTGTCACTGATTTCCCAACTGTACTTTTTAAGATTGTTCTGGGTCATAGGTTTAGAAAATAAAAAAGTGCCTCATTAGCTTGAGGCACTTTAGATTTTATATGCTGAATAGATATGGTCTAGTGCCTCACTTCGAAAATCCGATGAGAATAATAAAGCTTAACAGGACGACCAATGGAGACATAGCGTTGTTTGAGAGTGAATGCTTTGAGTTAGAATCACAGGACAATATTAAAACCCATTCTTGAGACTTACAATATTTAATTCGTTGCATTAGATCAAACACAAATTTTAATATTAGGTAAATGAAATTAATTTGAAATTAAATTCTAAAAAAAAAATATTTTCAGAATCAATTTGTTAAAAATCAAGGACTAAGGAAGGTCCTTCAAAATTTTGTATGGAATTGAAAATTATTTAATTTTTTTTCAACCTACTGGTCTTTTTTTTAACAAAAAAATTGATAGAGCGAATAATCTTCAATTTTTTAAAATATTTCTTGGCAATTCAACAAAGCAAAGTTCACCAATCCATTCTAACCAGACTTTTGCCTTATTTTTGACCAAACTCTCAAAACATGATTGTCTTCCCAAACGCCAAAATAAATCTAGGACTTCATATTACTTCCAAGCGGAAAGACGGATACCATGAAATTGAAACATGCATGGTCCCAATTCCCCTTTTTGATGCATTGGAGATGATTTTGGATAAGAAGGAGAACTTCCAGTCTACCGGACTGGAAATTCCAGGAAGTTCGAAAGACAATCTGATCTTAAAAGCACAAACCCTCCTCCGCAAAGACTTTGGCAACTTGCCTCCCGTGTCTATTCACCTCCACAAGCATATTCCGATGGGAGCAGGATTGGGGGGCGGATCTGCTGATGGAGCTTTTGCCTTAAAGCTTTTGAATAACCTTTATGACCTTCATTTAGATGATTTTTTTCTAGAAGAATATGCCGCTCAACTAGGGAGTGATTGCCCTTTTTTCATTGAAAACACACCCAAAATAGCACGGGGAAGAGGCGAAATTCTGGAAAGCATAGATCTTTCTTTAAAAGGATCATTTATCGTTTTAATCAACCCCGGAATTCATGTGGGCACTAAAGAAGCCTACGCCGGCGTAACTCCAGCTGCACCTAAAATCAAATTGGAGGAGGTACTGGCGGATCGAAGCAGATGGAAAGCAGAATTAGTCAATGATTTCGAAGCAAGCATTTTTAAAAACCATCCAGAAATAGCTGCCATTAAGGAAAAAATGTATCAAGGCGGCGCTTTTTACGCTGCCATGTCCGGTTCAGGATCTAGTGTCTTTGGACTATTTGATCACCAACCAGAAGGCATAAGTTGGGATGAACAATACTTTGTGTTTAGCAGCGAACTTTAAATCAATTGATTGTAGGAAGGGATTTCCTGCGCTTATTCCAATAATTCAGTATTGGATAAATTAAAACTGAAACCAGAATAATTAAAGTACCTAAATAAAATTGGGGGGTCATTTTTTCCTTTTCTCCAAAAATCAGAACTGCTAAAAGAATCCCATATACCGGTTCTAGGTTTATCGTCAAATTGATGGAAAAAACAGGAAGTCTTTTCATTAAATCAACAGAAACTGAAAAGGCATAAACGGTACAAACTCCTCCCAAAAGGAGTAACCAAAGCCAATCCAAGTCTTTCCAGGCCCATTGAATAGGATTGCCCTCTGTTAGGAATTTGGCATATATGGGCATAAACAAAAGCGCGAAAAGACATGCTGCTCCCATTTCAAATAAAGTAATTTGATAAGGAGTGTGCCTCATGGTTAATCGTCCATTAAGCACGGAGAATAATGCTCCTAAAAAAGCGGATACTAAGGCCATGGCTAAGCCAAGCCAATAACCTGACTCAAACTGGAAAATCACCAATAATCCTGAAATCACTAACAAGCCCAAGGCCACCTCATACCATTTCACCTTGGTCCGATTGACCATTGGCTCTACAAAAGCCGTCCATAGTGAGGTCGTCGCCATACCCGCCAAACAAACCGATGCAGTGGAAACTCGAGCTGACCAAAAAAAGAAAATCCAATGCAAAGAGATTAACACACCTACTCCGGCAATTTTAAGCAGTTCGGGTAAAGGAACGGAAATTGATTTTTTCCGAACCAGCATCACTACCAAAACTCCAAAAGTTGCGATCAAAGTCCGGTAAAACACCAATTCCAACGATGGCAAACTGATCAACAAGCCTAAAATTGCAGTAAACCCCCAAATCATCACAATAAAATGGAGTAAGAGGTAATCCTTAAATGAATGGGATGACATTTATCGAGGGACTGTTTTGTATAAAATAAGACCTGTCAAAGCAAAAATAATATTCGGCATCCAGACTGCTAGAATGGGGTATTCAGATCCATTTTCAGCAAAGGTCCTCGATAAAATAAACAATAATATATAGACGAAGGCCATCAAAAAGCCCATGGCAATTTGAAATCCTGAACCTCCTCTTGTCTTTCTGGAGGACATGATCACCCCTATGAATGTCAAAATAATTGCTGCAAATGGAGACATAAACCTCACGTATCGCTCGATTCGATAAAAACTCACATTATCCGCCCCTCGATCTTCTAGAATTCGGATTTGTCGACTTAGCTCAGGGAGTTTCAACGTTTCATGGTGATTGGGAGGTAAATCAAAGTCAGCGGGAGTGATTGAAAGAATAGTGTCAAGTTCGGTTCCCACCGTATAGGTCTCACCGACCTCATTTAACTCTCTTAGTTTCCAGTTTTCCAATCGCCAAACATTCTTTGCCGTATCCCATTGGATTCGATCCGAATGAAGTTTGGAGAGAAGTTGACCGTCTTTAATCTCCTCGAGGGTGAAAGAATATCCGGTATTCCCACTTTTGTAAAATCGGCTGATGTAAGCGTAGGTATTTGGACCTACTTTGATATGGTGATTTCCTTCAGAAGAGGCAGCGGTACTCTCCAGGTATTTCATCCTAAATTCGGTAACCTTCTGAGTGGCCACCGGGAGTACCCAGCCATTCAACAAAAAGCTTATCATTCCGATCATAGCTGCCCCAAATAAAAACGGCTGAAGCATCCTAACAAAACTTACTCCAGAGCTTAATATGGCCACAATTTCCGTCCTTCCTGCCATTTTGGAAGTGATGAAAATAACCGCAATAAATACTGTAATCGGCGTCAGAAGATTATTGAGATACAATCCATAGTTGCCCATGTACTGCAAGATCTCCCAAGCAGGCACTTGGTTTTGGATGTATTTATCGTTTTTTTCAGTGAAGTCCAACACCAAAACGACAAGGATCAGCATGATCACTACAAAAAAGTAGGTTTTCAAAAACTCCTTAATGATCAGCTTATCGAGTATTTTCATGCTTACAGTCTCGTACTTACTTTTTTTACCATTTGATCTTTCCAAACGGCAAAATCACCTGCCAAGATATGCTCACGAGCTTGATTCACAAGCCAAAGGTAGAAGGCTAAGTTATGAATAGAGGCAATTTGAGCTGCCAATATTTCCTTGGAGATGGTCAAATGCCGAAGATATGCTTTGGTGTAAAAGGTACTTGCATAATTGCCAATGGCTGGATCGATCGAGGTAAAATCATCCTTCCATTTTTCATTTCGAATATTGATAATACCCTCCGAAGTAAATAGCATTCCGTTACGTGCATTTCTCGTCGGCATCACACAATCAAACATATCCACTCCCAAGGCGATGCATTCCAAAATATTAGCTGGTGTACCCACACCCATCAAGTATCTAGGCTTCTCAGTTGGCAAGATGTCCGTGACCAATTCGGTCATTTCGTACATCATTTCTGCTGGCTCACCAACAGAAAGTCCACCAATGGCATTTCCTTCACGACCTTGTTCCGCGATAAATTCCGCGCTTTGCTTTCGTAAATCTTTGTAAACAGATCCCTGCACGATCGGAAAAAGTGTTTGGCTGTAGCCGTATTTTCCTTCAGTTGAATCAAATCGGGATATGCAACGCTTTAACCAACGATGGGTCAAATCCATCGAATTTCGCGCATAGCCATATTCACAAGGATAAGGCGTGCACTCATCGAAAGCCATGATAATGTCTGCTCCGATCGTACGTTGGATATCCATGACATTTTCGGGAGTGAAGTTGTGCTTGGACCCATCAATGTGAGATTTGAAAGTCACTCCTTCCTCTTTGATCTTGCGAGTGCCTGCCAGTGAAAAAACTTGATACCCTCCCGAATCGGTTAAAATTGGTCGATCCCATCCGTTGAATCGATGAAGCCCACCTGCCTTTTCAAGGACTTCTAGCCCTGGTCTCAAATAAAGATGATAGGTGTTCCCAAGAATAATTTGAGCCTTAATATCCTCTTTAAGTTCTCGCTGATGCACGGCCTTAACGGTGGCAGCAGTCCCAACGGGCATAAAAATAGGTGTTTGAATAGTGCCATGATCTGTCTCGATCAGGCCAACTCTAGCCTTAGATTGGGAATCTGTTTTTTCTAAAGTGAATTTCATAAATGCAATTGCCTGAAAATCCTTAAGTACGGACTTCAGTTTTTTGACCTGCAAAAATATCCACTTATTCCTAAATGACTTGCTCAAATTGATTTTATATTTGCCCTGCAAAATCAACCTATGGGCTTATTTTTACTTTGGCTAATATTCGGAATCGGAGTCTCCATTCAAGCAGTGTATTTACTGATCATTTTTGGCCGAACTGCTTGGGGCAATTTCACATCATCATCCAAAAATTCGGGAAATGAAGAGGGTGTAACTGTACTTATTGCTGCTCACAACGAGTACAAAAACCTAAAAAACCTCATTCCGAAGCTTTTCGAACAAGATTACCCTAAGTTTGATGTGATGATCATCAACGATCGAAGTACGGACCGTACCAAAAGGCTGTTGGAAGAAATGATGGCAATCTATCCCAAGCTGAGGTCAGTGACGGTGAAGTATACGCCAAATCATGTCACTTCGAAAAAATTTGCGCTAACCCTAGGGATTAAAGTGGCCAAAAACGACGTCATTTTATTGACTGATGCAGACTGCATTCCCAATTCAGATCAATGGATTCGGAAAATGACAGCTCCGGTCCGGGAAGAAGGAAAGACATTTGCGATTGGATTTTCGGGATACCAAAAAGAAAGTGGAATGCTAAATCGTTGGATTCAATTCGAAACGATTTTGACAGCATTGTTCTATTTTTCGTTTGGACTATGGAAAGCACCGTTTATGGGAATTGGTAGAAATCTCTCTTACCGAAAAAGCTTCTTTATGGACGTGAAAGCGTTCAAGGGAATCTGGCACTTGGAAGGCGGGGACGATGATTTGTTTGTCAATCAATATGCTACGGGTAGCAATACAGCCATGGTCATTGATCCTTCCGCAATGACCCTCTCCATTCCGAAATCCAATTGGAGTGACTATTTGATCCAAAAGAAAAGACATTTGCACGCAGGGAAATTTTACCGAGGGGAAGACAAACGAAAAATAGGAATATTTTCCCTTTCCCATGCCTTATTTTGGCTGGGAGGTTTCGGACTACTTGTTTATTTCGGAATAATTCAATCCTGGGAACAATTTTCCGTTGTTTTCGGTATTATTCTTTTAAGATCCCTTTTGATGTGGCGTGTATTCGCTTCCGCATCTAAAAAAATCCAAGGATCTTCAAACCAACTTAATACTTGGATCAACGACCTCATCTATCTGGGATATTTCTGGATTTTAGGGACTGTTTCCTATCAGGCAAAAGACATTAAATGGAAATAAACGAACGCGGTTTTTCAAACAAGGCTCTGGAAGATTTCGCCTTAATCGATAAGGCAGTGATCGAAAAAGACCAGTCTGCTTTTGCTACCCTGATGAAGCGGTACAAAAAGGCAGTTTATTTCATGATTTTGAAAATGATCCGTGATGCAGATGATGCGGAGGATCTAACCATGGAGGCCTTTGCCAAAGCATTCCGAAATCTGGAACGATTTAAAAAAGATTACACTTTTTCGACTTGGCTTTTCAGAATTGCCACTAACAATACGATCGACTTTATCCGGAAAAAGAAACTCAAGACTATGAGTCTCAATACCTCGATGTCTGATGACGGAGGAAATTCGGTAAATATCGACGTAGAAGATGATGACAATAATCCTCAGGATGAATTCATCAAATCCCAACGAATCGAAATGGTCCGGATTTTTGTAGACAAACTTCCTGCGAAATATAGAAAGCTGGTTCAGCTTCGCTATTTCGATGAATTGTCCTATGAGGAAATCGCCCAGGAACTGGACAAACCGCTGGGAACAGTGAAAGCTCAGCTTCATCGATCCAGAGAATTACTCTACGAAATCGCCTCCGGTAAAGAAAAACACATCTGATGAATTCAGGTACAGCTTTGATCTTATCCTATTTTCCAAATTTGACGGAAAATCAAATCGATCAATTTGATCGGTTGAAAGAATTGTATGAAGAATGGAATGCGAAGATCAATGTAATCAGCCGTAAGGACATGGATCAATTTTATATCCACCATGTCCTTCACTCCTTGGGGATAGCTGAGGTAATGCAATTCCAACCCGGCTCGAAGGTCTTAGACATTGGAACAGGGGGAGGATTTCCCGGAATTCCTTTGGCAATTCTTTTTCCGGATACCCATTTTCATTTGGTTGATTCAATCGGTAAAAAAATTACAGTAGTAAAAGAGGTAGCCAAGGCCTTAAAACTTACCAATGTAGAAGCGCAACAAGCTAGAGCTGAATCTTTGGTTCGGAAATATGACTTTGTAATCAGCCGAGCAGTAACACGGATGATCAATTTTTATCCTTGGGTAATAGGAAAAATCAAAAAAGAGGATTTTAACGAATTCCCCAATGGCATCCTGTATCTCAAAGGTGGAGATGTCGATGAGGAAATGGAAGAAACTGGCAAATCCTATGTTACCTACCATCTGAGCGACTACTTTCAAGAAGAATTTTTTGAGACCAAAAAAGTGGTCTATATGCCTTGGGAAGACAAAAGGTGATTTTTTAATCATCTCCTACTAAGACTTAATTATCCTAAAGAGAAGTCCATTCAATTAGACTACCAACAAATTTTAACAAAATAGTCTTTCTATTTCAGAAAAATAATCACTAAACTAGCAGTATTGTAAATTTCGTCAATCAAAAGGTTTGTCGATCCCCAACTATTATTACTGGTAATTCTTTTGGTCGATACAATTTTTGTTTGACAAGGAATGGGATTGAAAATAGGTATATGGATTCCTATTATGGAAGTATTCTGAGCCTAGTTTTCATTCGAGATTCTTTTAGTCTTTGATTTTATAATTTGATAGATAACGCTAAACCAATGAAATTTCTCCTTTCATTCCTTTTGCTGCTTGCCATTACTTTTACCTCGCAAGCCCAATCCAAACTTACGATCCGAGGAACGGTCAAAGACACCACCAACCTACCACTTGACTACACTTCGGTCCTTCTACTAAGTCCACAAGATTCCGCTTTGGTTGCTTATACCCTGACCAACAAAGAAGGGGAATACATCTTCAAAAATGTAGACAGGCAGCCCCTACTCATCAAAGCTACCTATATGGGCTACATCCCTTTTCAGAAAGAACTCACTCTGCCAAATACCGATGAACTTGAGGTGGAAGAAATTTATCTCTCTCCCATCCTTCAAGAACTGTACGAAGTAGTGGTGAAGGCAGCTAAAGCGCCACTGATGATGCGAGGAGATACGCTGGAGTACGACGCAAGTAAATTTAAAGTGCCCCCAGGAGCGACCCTTGAAGATCTTCTTCGCAAGCTCCCTGGGATTCAAATTGATGTGGATGGAAATATCGTGGCTCAAGGCCAACAAGTTCAAAAGGTAACCGTGGATGGGAGACGATTTTTTGGTGGAAACACCAAAATGGCAACTCAGAATTTAAATGCAGAGTCTATCAGTAAACTTCAGCTCTTTGACGATAAATCCGAGCAATCCAAACTCACCGGTGCCGAGGATGGAGTGAAGGAAAAAACGCTCAATGTGGAGCTTAAAGAGGAAGCCAAAAAAGGAGGTTTTGGTAAAATTTCAGCAGCAGGAGGTACAGACGGAAGATGGACCTCCAATGCATCCTACAATAAATTTGACCAAATCAACCAATTCTCAATCATTGGCTACGGCAACAATGTGAATCAGACCGGCTTGAGCTGGGATGATTTACAGGAATTTAGAGGTAGCGGCGCATTTCAATTTGGAGATACCGGAGATTTCGGATTCAATGCGAGCGGAGGAATGACTATCATCTCTTTTTCTGGAGGTGACAACGAAGAATCCTTCGAAATCCCCTTCAATAACCTCAGTTCCGGCTTTTCCAATAACCAAGCCATTGGCATTAATTACAATCGTCTGAAAGACAAAAAGGATTTCAGCGGAAATTATTTCTACAGCCGAAGTGATCAAATCATCGAAAGTTTCAATTCAAGAACCACTTTCCTTCAAGATAATTCTTCCTTCACCTCCAATGACGAAAGTGCTCAAAACAACATGGCGGGACACCACCGAGCAACCATTCGTTTCCAGAACGAATTGGACAGCGCCAACACCCTTACCATCAATGCCAAAGGAAGACTTAGCACACTTCGAACCTCACTCCAAAGCTTACAGGAATTGATCCGAAGTAGCACCGAACAAAGCCAAATGGAACGGAACAACAGATCGAATAGATGGTCAGGGTCCTTCCAAGGCACAGCGATCTTTAGACATAAATTCGACAAAAGCGGGAGAAACTTTGCAGCCAGCATCAGCAACACCTACAGTGATGCAGATCAAGATGGTATCCAAAAATCCGTAGTGGACCTCGTTAACTCAACTGATCCCAACACCTATTTTAGAAATTTGGACCAAGTGAATCAGGCATTGAACAGCTCTAACGTGATCAAGTCTAGTTTGCTTTTTGTTGAGCCGGTCAGTAAGGTTATTTTTTGGGAGTCGTTTTACAATTTCAGCCAATCAAATAGCCAAATTGACCGTCGTGTATTCGATTTAGAAGGAAGTGATATCCTAGAGCTGAATCCTGATCTAAGTCGGTTTTTTGACAATCAAATCACCTATAATCGACTCGGATCGAGTATTCGATATGCCAACAAAGGCTCAAACCTAAGTTTGGGATTAGCTGCCTCCAACTACAATTTGAACGGAAGATTTTCGGTGGAAAAGGACAGTGAGATTTTGGGGATAGTAGATAAAAGCTACCTCAATCTGACTCCCAATTTGTCTTATTGGAAGACAATGAAAGGAAACAAGCGACTCAACGCAGGATACTCTATGGGAGTCACTCCACCAAGTATTTCTAACCTTCAGCCATTCAAAGATATTTCTAACCCATTGTTTATTCGCGAAGGTAATCCAGATCTGCAGCCAGAGGTAAGTCATTCATTTAATGCCGGGTACAATATGTATGATCCTGCTACTTTTATCAATCTGTATTTTTCTTTGAATTCAACTTTCTACACCAGTCAAGTAGTACAGAACCAAACCATTGATCCTGAAACCTTTGTCACCACATTTAAGGCAGGAAATGTTTCGGGAGGACAACGTTACAACTCGTATTTAGGATTTGGATTTCCAATCGTGAAAACCAAAATGAATGCCTATATATCTGCGACTCCTTCTTATGCTAGAAGCATTGCTCTGATCAACTCCCTTGAAACCGAAACCAATACGTTAAGTCAAAGTATTGGAGGGAGTTTAGACCTTACTCCAACAGAATGGTTGAGTCTATACGCAGGATCATCGTTTCGCCTTAGCAAAACCAAGTACGAGCAGAATCCAGCTCAGAATCAAGACATCCTAAATTTGAGTGCATACACCAATATGAACCTTAAACTGCCTAAGGCCTTCTATTTTGACATGAAGTTCAGTTACAACCGCTTTGAAAATAAAAGTTTTGGATTCAATCAGGAGGTGCCCATTCTTAATGCTTTTGTCTACAAATTAATCGGTGAGGCTAAAAAATGGGAGGTCAGACTCTCTGCTTATGACATCTTTAAGCAAAATCAAACGATAAGCCAATTTGCAGGACAAAACTTCGTTTCAAACGGAAGGATTGAAACCCTATCAAGGTATTTCCTAATCGGTGTGACCTACAATATGCGTGGGGTAGAAGTAAAAAATGACAGATATTAATCTACTAGCCAATCTATACGACCATGAAATTAAAGCATCTTGTCACCCTTGTGCTAATTCTGATTGCTTCAGGAATTAAAGCCCAAAATATCGTGGGCGAGGTTGAATACCGGTACAAGATTTTTTACGATAAAATCTACTCCAGTATGCCTCACCTTACCCAGCAAGAAAGAGATCGAATTCTCCTTACTTGGGGCAATCCTGATGGCTACAGCACCCGGATGAAACTCCAATTTTGGCCAGATAAAAGTCTCTATACTTACGGCGAGCCTTATGAGGTTCGGAGCTACTCTTGGCAAGTTGAGGACTACTTTGTGTTTAATAATCTTGCCGAACAAAGCTATCTGAAATACATGGATCAAATGGGTAAAACCTATGTGGTCCGTGACAATCTTACTGCTCCAAAATGGAGGGTAATGAATGAAATTAGAGATATTCTTGGGCACATGTGCATGAAAGCTGTAAGCGAGGATCCAATCAAAGGCCAAAAAATTACTGCATGGTTTGCCTCCGATATCCCAGTTCCAGTTGGCCCAGAAGAGTTATTTGGCCTACCTGGATTGATTTTGGCCTATGACATCAATGACGGCATGCTGATCGTCGAAGCTGAGAAAATCGCTTTTGGAGAACCTTCTGAAATCATCACATTACCTAAAAAAATGAAGGGAAAAGAAGTGTCGGGTACAGAATATCTAGAGCTCGTCAAAAACTTTATCCAGAATTCTGTAGAAAGTAAGCAGGCTTGGATGTGGGATTTGAGATATTGAGCAGGTAATAATCCGGATAAAGAAGAATTGAAAAAGATTAGCTAGTCTTCAAACCTCTTATCTAATATTGAAATCCGTCTCCAAGCTATGAATTTGAATTAGCTAATTATCTGATTTTAAAAGAGATTACCAGAACCAACACTGCATCCAAAATCTGTACAATTCCAAAATAAACGCTGTACAATTTCAAAGTAAAAACAATACTACTTATTGATTTTCAAACACTTAATCCTATTTTAAAGAAACCCAGACACTTGGATTTTTATTTGCGACAATTCTCGCCAATCAATTTTTTGCTTGGGCTTTATCCCCTAATTTGAAGGCTCAATTTCCCCAAAAGTATGTACATCATTTTTGATACCGAGACCACTGGTCTGCCCCGGGATTACAATGCACCTATGTCCGATGTGGACAACTGGCCCAGACTGGTTCAGATCGCATGGCAGCTGCATGACGCCCGCGGCAAGCTCCTTTCCAATCACAATTACATCATCCGACCTGAGGGATTTACCATTCCTTACAATGCTGAAAAAGTACACGGTATCTCCACTAAGCGCGCTTTAGCAGAAGGTCACGACCTGAAAGAAATCCTACAGATTTTTCGGGAAGATGTCGTTCAGGCCAAATTCCTGGTGGGTCACAACATCGGTTTCGATATTAATGTGGTCGGTTCGGAATATTTGCGCGCAGAGCTAGTCATGCCCTTTGAAAGCAAAGCTGAACTCGATACCAAAGACATATCCACGGATTTTTGTGCCCTTCCTGGGGGAAAAGGGGGGAAATTCAAGTGGCCAACCCTAACTGAACTTCACCAAAAGCTTTTTGGAGTCGGATTTGATGATGCCCATGATGCAGCCTACGACGTGGACGCTACGGCACGATGCTTTTTTGGACTGATAACTCAGGGAGTGCAAAAACCCGAACCGGGAATTTTATTAGAAGAAGTCATTTACGAGGCACCGAAGCTAGCAGATGCAAACTTTGTTCAAGCCAAGGAAGAACAAAAGTCGGCCAAAGATATCCTCAAACAAGCCGGAAAAGCAGATATTTCTGATTTGGCCGATGTTCCTTTTACGCATCTGCATGTACATACTCAATATTCTGTTCTGCAAGCAACTTCCGAAATTCCATCCATCGTTGCCAAAGCTAAATCCATGGGAATGTCTGCTGTAGCAATGACCGATCATGGAAATATGATGGGCGCCTTTCATTTTGTGAAAGAAGCAATGGGCAAGGAACTCAAACCCATATTGGGATGTGAATTCAATCTCTGTCGAGATCGAAAAAACAAAGCCAATAAAGACGATGGCTATCAAACTGTGCTCCTCGCCAAAAACAAAGCTGGTTACCACAACTTGGCTAAACTAGCTTCCTATGCAAATATTGAAGGCTTTTATTATGTACCTCGAATAGACAAGGAGCTACTGGTACAATACAAAGGTGACCTGATTGCCACGACTGGTGGACTTTGGGGAGAAATCCCCTACCTGATCCTGAATGTGGGAGAAACACAGGCAGAGGAGGCTTTCCTTTGGTGGAGAGAGCAATTTGGGGAAGATTTTTATGTTGAGCTAAACCGACACGGGATACCCGAGGAGGAAAAGGTCAATGAGGTTCTTTTAGAATTTGCAAAGCGCTATAATGTCAAGTATTTTGCTGCCAACAACACCTATTATAATGACAAAGCGGATGCGAAAGCACACGATATTTTGCTTTGTGTGAAAGACGGAGAACTGGTAGAAAAACCCAAAAAATACATTGGCAAGCGTGGTCGGGAATTCCGTTATGGATTCCCCAATGATGAATTCTACCTCAAGAGTCCAGAGGAAATGAAGAAGCTTTTTGCGGATTTGCCTGAAGCTATTATTTGTACCCAAAAGATTGTAGACAAATGTGAAGCCTACAAACTTGCTCGGGAAGTCCTACTTCCGAAGTTTGATATTCCAGAGGAATTCAAGCATCCGGAAGATGAGGTAGATGGAGGAAAGCGTGGTGAAAATGCTTATCTACGCCACCTAACCTATGAAGGCGCGAAAAAACGCTACAAGGAAATCACTCCGGAGATTCAAGAACGATTGGATTTTGAATTAGCGACCATTGAAAAAACAGGATACCCTGGCTATTTCTTGATTGTTCAAGACTTTACTCGAGCTGCTAGAGACATGGGGGTTTCAGTTGGTCCAGGACGTGGATCTGCTGCAGGTTCGGCAGTCGCTTACTGCATCGGGATCACCAACGTGGACCCCATCGAATATGACCTCCTTTTTGAGAGATTCCTAAATCCAGATCGGGTTTCTCTCCCCGATATTGATATTGACTTTGATGATGAAGGTCGTCAGGATGTGATCGACTATGTCATCAAAAAGTACGGTTCCAACCAAGTGGCACAAATTATCACTTATGGTACGATGGCAGCAAAATCAGCCATTCGAGACACTGCTCGGGTTCTCAATCTACCATTAGCTGAAGCAGGCAGATTAGCCAATTTAGTACCTGATATCAAGCTGAAAACTCTTTTTGACCTCGCAAAAAATCGACCTGCGCTACAGGATAAACTCAAAGGTCAAGGAGAATTACTTCAAAAAGCCGATGAACTATTACGAATTGCCCAAGGTCAGGATGAATTAGCCAAAACGGTTAACCAAGCTACTGTATTGGAAGGCTCGGTAAGAAATACCGGAATTCACGCCTGCGGGGTAATTATCACCCCTGCTGACATCACCAACTTTGTCCCTGTTGCCTTGGCAAAGGATTCTGATATGGTCTGTACCCAATTTGACAACTCCGTAGTAGAATCAGCAGGTCTGCTAAAAATGGACTTTTTGGGACTCAAAACCTTGACTCTGATCAAAGATGCCATCAAAATCGTCAAGGAACGTCATGGGATTGAACTAGATGCAGACACCTTCCCTATCGATGATGTAAAGACATACGAGCTTTTCCAACGGGGAGAAACAGTTGGTATTTTCCAATACGAATCTGCAGGGATGCAGAAATACATGCGTGAACTGAAGCCTACGGTTTTTGCAGATTTGATAGCGATGAATGCCCTTTACCGACCAGGACCTTTGGAATACATCCCTTCATTTATCCGAAGAAAACATGGCCAAGAGCCTATCACCTACGATTTGGATGACATGAAGGAATACTTGGAGGAGACGTATGGGATTACAGTCTATCAGGAACAAGTAATGCTTTTATCCCAAAAATTGGCCGGATTTACGAAGGGAGAAGCAGACGTCCTTCGAAAAGCGATGGGTAAAAAGCAAAAGGATGTTTTGGATAAAATGAAGCCTAAGTTTGTGGAACAGGCTTCGGCAAAGGGCCACGATGCTAAAAAGCTTGAGAAAATCTGGAAAGACTGGGAGGCATTTGCATCCTATGCCTTTAACAAATCCCACTCGACATGTTATGCTTGGGTAGCCTATCAAACTGCCTATCTCAAGGCCCATTATCCTGCAGAATATCTTGCTTCGGTATTGAGCAATAACATGAATGATATCACGCAGGTCACCTTCTTTATGGAAGAATGTAAGCGAATGGGGATTCCAGTGCTTGGGCCCGATGTCAACGAATCGAAGAGTGGTTTCACCGTAAACGCTGCAGGAGAAATCCGTTTTGGATTGGCCGCCATCAAAGGGGCGGGAGCCGCAGCCGTTGAGGAAATTATCAAAGAGCGAGAAAAGGGAGGTCCATTCAAAAACATTTTCGACTTTGCAAAGCGTGTAAACTCAAGAGCATTAAATAAAAAAACCATGGAAGCCTTGGCCATGGCAGGAAGCTTCGATTGCTTTAAAGAACATCATCGAAGACAATATTTAGAGGCAGTAGACGGGGAAGTTACCCTAATTGAAAAGGCCACTAAATATGCGCAAAAAGTACAGCAGGAAGAAGATAGCGCGCAAGTCAGTCTTTTCGGAGGAGGAGGGGGAAATGCCGAAATCCCGCTGCCTTCAGTAGCACCAATGGAGCCGTTTTCACAAATTCAACAGCTGAATATTGAAAAAGAAGTCGTCGGTCTATTTATTTCCGGACATCCTTTGGATCAATACAAATTAGAGATCGAATCGTTTACAAATACGCCACTGACTGCACTTGCGGATTTGGAATCTCTAAAAGGGAAAAATGAGCTAAAAATGGCAGGATCAGTCTCCTCTTTTGCTCACCGAACCACTAAAAACGGGAAGCCATTTGGTACCCTAACCCTAGAGGATTACCATGGATCTCATACCTTCTTCTTGTTTGGAGATGACTATGTGAAGTTTAAAGAGTATTTCATGAATGGCTGGTTTCTATTTCTCTCCGCTTCGGTTGCACCTAGAAAGTGGGGAGCTGAAAATGAACTCGAAATTAAGATCAATAGCATGATGCTTTTGAGCGAGGTTCGGGGAAAAATGGTTAAAGGAATTCGTGTCAATATTGATTTGGACGACCTGAATTATGATCTAATGGAAAAGTTAGAAGCAATTACGGCGAAGTTTAAGGGGGATGCGAAATTGTACATCGATGTGATTGATCGAAGAGAAAATATTACCCTTGAACTTTTCTCTAAAAAATTCAGCATCGACCCAAGTGCTGAAATGATCAAGGAACTCAAGGCAATACCAGAGGTGGTATATAAAGTAGTTTAATCCTCTTGATCGAAAGAATCTATGATGTATAGACAAATATTCGAGAACTGCAGGAACTAAACTTCGACCAAACCACTTTTGCTGATATATTTGAAAAATAGAACTTAATAATCCAAGAATACGATGGGAAAAGCAATTGAAATAACTGATGCCAATTTTGAAGAAATTGTCTCTGGGGATAAGCCTGTATTGGTAGACTTTTGGGCGGAATGGTGCGGTCCATGCAAAATGATCGGACCAGTAGTGGAGCAAATGGCTTCTGAATACGAAGGAAAAGCTGTAATCGGAAAAGTGGACGTTGACGCGAATCCTTCCGTAGCTCAGGCATTTGGCATCCGTTCTATCCCGACCTTATTGTTTTTCAAAGACGGTAAAATCGTTGATAAGCAAATCGGAGCTGTTCCAAAAGCAGTTCTTGCTCAAAAACTTGATGCACAACTTTAATTCTTAATTACACTGAGAATCGAGCCGTGGAGAAACTCTTCACGGCTTTTTTTATCTTCACCTCAGCATGCAAGAGTCTCTCATAACCTTAGACGAATTTTGGAACCTTCGGAAGGTGCTCCCAATAATTGATGCCAGAAGCGAAGGCGAATTTATGCAAAGTCATATTCCAGGCTCTTACAATTTGCCGATTCTAACTAATTCAGAACGAATTGAGATAGGTACTCTTTATAAGAAAAAAGGGGCACAAGAAGCTACACTCAAAGGCTTTGAATTGGTAGGCCCAAGATTTCATCAGATTCAAAAAGAAGCATTACAAAAATTCCCAAATAGAAAAATAATAGTCTACTGTTGGAGAGGAGGAATGCGGAGTCAAATCCTTTCTTGGTTATTATCCATGGTTGGGTTTGAGATTTTCAGACTCAAGGGTGGTTATAAAAGCTATCGATCATTCACCTTTGAAAAGGTTAGATCAGAATACCCCTTCCTTATCCTTGGAGGTAAAACAGGCATTGGAAAAACGCTTCTTTTAAAGAAACTAAAAGAAAAAGGAGAACAAGTCGTCGACCTAGAGGGCTTAGCTCATCATAAAGGATCTTCTTTTGGTTCGATTGGACAGCCTCCTCAACCTTCAGTGGAACAATTTGAAAATCTTTTAGCCGAAGAACTAGTAAAATTTGATTCTACACAGCCAATATGGGTAGAGAATGAAAGCCGAAAAATCGGAAGAACCATTGTTCCAGATCGATTTTATGAACAAATGCTAGAAGCACCACTTTTGGAGATCCAAAAATCCGAAGAAGAACGAATTGAACATATTTCAGAAGAATACTCCAAATTACCCAAGGAAGAATTGATCGCAGCAGTAAAAAGACTCCATAAGCGATTAGGAGGAATAAGAACACAAGAAGCTATTTGGGATATCGAGCAAGGAAACCATGTATCATGGATTTCAAATCTCTTGATCTACTACGACAAGACCTACGATTTTGACCTTAATAAACATCAAAAATCAAAAATAACCCACCTTGATTTTACTGGCCTTAACTGGATTGATCAAGTTGAAGCATTAATTACCACAAAGAAAAATATCAATGGAAACCCCTGAAATTAGATTAACGGAATGGAGTGAAGGCTCAGGTTGCGGATGTAAAATCGCTCCTGCCATTTTGGATCAAATCCTCCTATCTAGTGGAACATTTAAGCAAAATGATCCTAATCTACTCGTAGGAAATTCTCAAAAAGATGATGCTGCTGTATACCAAGTGTCCGAAGATTTAGCCATTATAAATACAGTAGATTTTTTCACTCCCATAGTTGACGATCCTTTTGAATTTGGTAGAATTTCAGCTGCAAATGCAATCTCGGACATCTATGCTATGGGAGGAAAACCACTTTTTGCCAATGCAATATTAAGTTGGCCAGTAGAAAAACTAGCTCCTGATTTAGCTGCCAAAGTTCTAGAAGGCGCCAAGGTGATTTGTCAAAAAGCTGGAATTGAAATCGCCGGGGGACATTCAATCGCAGCAAAAGATCCAATTTTCGGACTATCTGTGAATGGAATAATTCACCCAAAAAAAATAAAAACTAACCAAGGGGCACAAGAAGGAGATATAATTTATCTGACAAAGCCTTTGGGAATTGGCATATTAGCAACAGCTCTGAAACGTTCTAAAATAGACCAAAAAGGCTATTCAAATCTTATTGAAGTAGCCTGCAAAATAAATTCTATTGGGATGGAGTTGGGCAACCATGAAGAAGTCCATGCAATAACAGATGTCACAGGTTTCGGACTTTTAGGCCATTTAATCGAAATGGCAGAAGGAGCTCATCTAACTGCAGAAATTATTCTATCTCAATTGCCTTTAATCGAAGGAATACAAGAATATATCAACCAATTTATTTTTCCTGACAACACCTATAGAAATTGGAATGCATTCAATACTAAGGTTCGTGGAATAACAGGAATGGATTTGGTGAAATTTTGTGATCCCCAAACTAGCGGGGGACTATTGATCGCTGTAAATAAGGATAATAAAGAATGGTTTGAAACAACATTACAAAACCATAATCAAGCTTTCTGGGAAATAGGACAATTCATTCCTAAAAATGAGTACCCAGTTATCGTAAGCTGATCCAAAACAAATTACCCAATACTACAGCAAAGATCTAATCCATAAAAAAGCCTTCAGGGCTTAGCTGAAGGCTTAGAATAATGTGGCGGCGACCTACTCTCCCGGGAGTAACCCCAGTACCATCGGCGCTGCAGGGCTTAACTTCTCTGTTCGGGATGGAAAGAGGTGGGACCCCTGCGCTAGGCCGCCTAAATCTTTATACCTTGCGGTATCTAATATCTTGTGTTCTTCGGTCTTCAGTCTTTCGACTTCAGGACTCTTTTAACATATTTCGTAGAAACTGTAACAAACTGTAGGTAAGCTTTCGGGCAATTAGTACTGCTCAGCTATGCCATTGCTGACTTTACACCTGCAGCCTATCAACCTCATCGTCTCTGAGGGCCCTATATGGAAGTCTCATCTTGAGGGGAGTTTCGCACTTAGATGCTTTCAGCGCTTATCTCTTCCCGACGTAGCTACCCGGCAGTGCAGTTGGCACCACAACCGGTACACCAGCGGTCAGTCCAACCCGGTCCTCTCGTACTAAGGTCAGGTCCTCGCAAACTTCCCACGCCCGCAACAGATAGGGACCGAACTGTCTCACGACGTTCTGAACCCAGCTCGCGTGCCACTTTAATCGGCGAACAGCCGAACCCTTGGGACCTTCTCCAGCCCCAGGATGTGACGAGCCGACATCGAGGTGCCAAACCTCCCCGTCGATATGAGCTCTTGGGGGAGATCAGCCTGTTATCCCCAGCGTACCTTTTATCCTTTGAGCGACGGCCCTTCCATTCAGAACCGCCGGATCACTATACCCGTGTTTCCACCCTGCTCGGCTTGTCGGCCTTACAGTCAAGCTCCCTTATGCTATTGCACTCCTCGTACGGTTACCAAGCGTACTGAGGGAACCTTTGGAAGCCTCCGTTATCCTTTTGGAGGCGACCACCCCAGTCAAACTACCCACCAAGCAATGTCCCCCTTCAAGGGGTTAGATACCAAACAAACAAAGGGTGGTATTTCAACAGTGGCTCCACGAATCCTGGCGAACCCGCTTCATAGCCTCCCACCTATCCTACACATCATTTGTCCAGTACCAATGCTAAGCTGCAGTAAAGGTGCATGGGGTCTTTCCGTCCCGTTGCGGGTACACGGCATCTTCACCGTGACTACAATTTCACCGAGCTCATGGCTGAGACAGCGCCCAGATCGTTACACCATTCGTGCAGGTCGGAACTTACCCGACAAGGAATTTCGCTACCTTAAGACCGTTATAGTTACGGCCGCCGTTTACTGGGGCTTCGATTCAATGCTTCGCTTGCGCTAACATCCCCTCTTAACCTTCCAGCACCGGGCAGGTGTCAGGCCTTATACCTAGTCTTTAAAACTTCGCAAAGCCATGTGTTTTTGTTAAACAGTCGCCTGGGCCTCTTCACTGCGGCCTCCATCGCTGGAGGCGCCCCTTCTCCCGAAGTTACAGGGCCATTTTGCCGAGTTCCTTAGCCATGATTCACTCGAGCACCTTAGGATTCTCTCCTCGACCACCTGTGTCGGTTTGCGGTACGGGTGCATATACGCTTAACGCTAGAAGTTTTTCTTGGAAGCCCTTAGGATCACTATCCAATTGTCCGAAGACGCTCGGTACTATCACGTTCGGCTAAAGCTGCGCATTTAACTACAGCTCCAATACCTACTCGCTTCAACCCGGTATTCCGTCACCGGGCGGATCTTTCATCACTCCGTCTCTCCTTTGCCTGTATACACAGTACGGGAATATTAACCCGTTGTCCATCGACTACCCCTCTCGGGTTCGCCTTAGGTCCCGACTGACCCTGATCCGATTAACGTTGATCAGGAAACCTTGGTCTTTCGGTGTGAATGGTTCTCACATTCATTATCGTTACTTATGCCTACATTTGCTTTTCCAAAAACTCCAGCACCCCTTACAGGATACCTTCACCGCCGTTGGAATGCTCCCCTACCACTGCATTGCTGCAATCCTTCGCTTCGGTACTAGATTTGATGCCCGATTATTATCGACGCCCTGTCGCTCGACCAGTGAGCTGTTACGCACTCTTTAAAGGAATAGCTGCTTCCAAGCTAACCTCCTGGCTGTCTCTGCAACTGGACCACCTTTGTTCAACTTAATCTAGATTTGGGGACCTTAGCGGAAGGTCTGGGTTCTTTCCCTCTCGGACTGGGACCTTAGCACCCCAGCCCTCACTGCCGTTTCTATATGATGGCATTCGGAGTTCGTCAGGATTTGGTAGGATTTGACTCCCCCTAGTCCTATCGGTAGCTCTACCTCCATCATACAATCCACGACGCTGTTCCTAAAAACATTTCGGGGAG